>JAEYVD010000206.1 GCA_023432075.1 Pseudomonadota bacterium
ACTGCGACAAGCTGGTGCTGGACACCGGGCTGGGCAACGCGCTGGCGCAACGCTTCTACTTCCGGCAGGGCCTGTTGACCAGCGCCATCCGGTTCAGCAAATCCTTGAAAGGAAACACCCAATGAGCCTTCTTCGTATCCGCTGCAGCCCCCGGGGGCTTGATTCCGAAAGCTATCGCCTGTCCCAGCGCATCGTCGACCGTCTGGTGCAGACGGGTCCAGCCGGCGGCTTGAATGTCGTGGAATTTGACGCCACCACCCTCTCCCACGCGGATAGCGACTATGCGGCGGCGCTGGCCGCGCCAGCGGATCCTGCCGCCGACGTGCTCGGGCGCGGTTCGCTGCACGCGTCGGGCGCGCTGATCCGGATGCTGGAAGAAGCCAGCCACATCGTGCTGGCCACCCCCATGCACAACTTCACCGTTCCATCCGCGTTGAAGGCATGGCTGGACCTTGTCGTCCGGGTTCGCAACACGTTTCACATTACCCCGCAGGGCAAGGTCGGATTGCTGGCGGACCGTCCCGTGTTTGTCGCGATTTCGTCGGGCGGGACGTTCAGCGGCGAAGAGGCCAGGCAACCGGACTTCCTGACGCCCTACCTGCGGCACGTGCTCGCCACCATCGGGCTGAAACAGGTGACGTTTGTGTCGGTGGAGGGAACGGCCCGTGGGCCCGCATTTCTTGCGGCTGCCCGCAAGCAGGCCGAACGCGCCGTCGATGACATTTCTTTCGCGGGTGTAGCGGGTGTAGCCGCTGGAGCGCCTTTCGCGGTGCCCGCGTGAACACCCAGTCCTGCGCGGATGCGCTGAAACGCCTGATCTGGCTTCGGCCGGATACCGGCCGGATGGCGCCTGTCGGGCCCGCTGGCGGCCGGTGGCGCAATCCCTTCGGGCGATCCGATCGGGCCGCATTGACACGCTTGATTTAGCCGCTCTACGCTAGCCCGCACTTGTGGTCCAACTCGGGCGTAGTCCTGCCCCGGCGCACCAAGGTGCGGGAGGCGCTTCATGATGCTATGCAGGCCTGGCGCAATCGCATGCGTAGTGCTGTGGTTGAGTGTCCTGGCGCCGACCGGCGCGCAGGCCGCGTGCAGCGACAAGACCTTGCGCGGGATGTCGGACGCGGGACGCAGCGTGGCGACGATTGCCAAACGTTGCGGGATGAGCGCAGCAGCGGTGAAGGAACGCCTGGGCGCGAGCGAAACGAAATCGAACCGCGCGCCCGAGGCCGCCGCACCCGCCGCCGCTGGGGCGGCCGAAGCCGCATCCACCACCTCCCCGCCCACGCCAGCCGCGACATCCGGTATTAACACCGCAAAGGCCGCCAAGCCGGCGAAGGCGCCCGCCGAGCCGCCGAAGCATCCGCCGGGCACCGTGTTGGAACTGTGCGGATGCTACGGCAGCATGGAATACGGCTTCACGGAGCCGAACGCGCAATGTGTGAGCGGCAAGGCCGTGGCGACACGGTGGCCGGGCTACTGCCCGGTGAACCGGTCGCCATGGCGCCGCATCTGCAGTTGAGGCGGCGGTCCTGCGGCGCCCTGCCCGTCAGTCGGCCCCGCTGACTTGGGGCTGGTGCGGACGCGCATGCACCTGGTCGATCCGCAGGCCGTCCCGCCGCGTCACTTCGAAGCCCCAGTCGCGCAGCGTCACGGTGTCGCCCGTTTCAGGGATTCGGCCGCCCGCGCGCAGCAGGCATCCGGCCAGCGTCGCATCGGGATAGTCGTCGGCAAGCGCCGGCGCATCCAGGAGGCGCGCGGCTTCGTCGACGGACAACCGGCCGCCCAGCAGCCACGAACCATCGGAAAGCTGCAGGGCGTCCGGGTGGTCTTCCTGGTGCTCAGGCAAGTCGCCCCCCACCGCTTCCAGCACGTCCAGCGGCGTGACCAGGCCTTCGCACACGCCGTGTTCATCGACGACGATCAGCATGTGATCGCGCGAGGCTCGCAGTTCATCCAGCACCTTCAGCACCGGCGTGGTTTCCAGCACGTAGCGCGGTTCGCGCGCCAGTTCCACCAGGTCGATCGGGCCGGGGTTCTGCAGCAGCGGCAAGATCTCCTTGAAGTGAAGCACCCCCAGCACGTTGGCCGGATCCCCGGCGCACAACGGCAGGCGCGAGTGCCCGGTGGCGAACTTGCGAATGATCACATCGGGCGTGTCGGACACATCCAGCCACGTCATGTCGCCGCGCGGGACCATGATGGAGCGGATGTCGCGCGTGCCGATGGACAGCACGCGCTCGATCATCGAGCTCTCCTCGGGCGCGAAGGCGGGTTCGTCCCCGGCGCCATCAACCAGCGCGACCACTTCGTCGGCTTGCGATACCGGCTGGCCGGCGCGGCCGCCGCGCAAGAGGCGCAGCACGGCCTGCGCCGTGCGTTGCCGGCGGCCCAGCGCGTGCGTGCCTCGCGCGCGGTTGCGGCGGGCCAGCTGGTTGCACAGCTCGATCAGGATCGAGAAGCCGATGGCCGCATACAGGTAACCCTTGGGGACGTGGAAGCCCAGGCCTTCGGCGACCAGGCTGAAACCGATCATCAGCAACAGACCCAGACACAGGATCACGACCGTCGGGTGGCGGCCGACAAAGGCCATCAACGGACGGCTGGCGATCATCATGACGGCCATGGCGACCACCACGGCAATCATCATGATGCTCAGTTCCTGCACCATGCCCACGGCGGTGATGACGGAGTCCAGCGAGAACACGGCGTCCAGCACCACGATCTGCAGGATGACCTGCCAGAAGACGGCGTGCTGCGGCTTTTGCCCCTGGTCGTGGCTGGCGCTGCCTTCCACGCGTTCGTGCAGTTCCATCGTGCCCTTGAAGAGCAGGAACAGGCCGCCCAGGATCAATATCAGGTCGCGCCCGGAGATTTCGGCGCCCAGCACGGTGAAAAGCGGCGCGGTCAGCGTGACCACCCAGGCAATGCTGGCCAGCAGGCCCAAACGCATCACCAACGCAAGCGTCAGGCCAATGAGGCGTGCGCGGTTGCGCTGTTCGGGAGGCAACTTGTCCGCCAGGATGGCAATGAACACCAGGTTGTCGATGCCCAGCACAATTTCAAGAATGACGAGCGTCGCCAGGCCAAGCCAGGCGGTGGGGTCGGACATCCAGTCGAAAATCATCAGGTTTCCACGGAAAACGTAAGCGAGCGCGCACGCGTGGCGCGTCGGCGGGAAGGGATTGCATCAGGAGCGCGCAGGGAGGGCTGCAGAGGCGCACGGATGGGCGCGGCCCAGCGCGGCGGCGCGCGGCCGCCAAGACGCGGCGTGGCCGCAGTGGCGCTCAGGGAGGCGGCGCGCAGTGGGACAGCCCTTGCCGCGGCAGTGTGGAGAGAAGATGTCGGGCGCCGGCAGACGTGCGGCGCCCTGCTAGGAGGAGGGTCTTCGTTCATAGATGGCGGATGGCTCCAGGCTGCCGGGGCAGCATTGAATCGGAATATCCGCCGGGCTCTCTTTCTTACAGGACCCTGAATCTTACCTGAAAAGAAGCATTGCGCGACCTGGGGCCATTACTACCCTCATTGACCGCGCAGGTCAGCGGTGCCGCCAGAGCCCGACGACGCGCCCGAGCCCGGCATGCCGCCGTGCCCGGTCGAGCCGGTGTTGCTTCCCGGCGTCCCCTTGGCGCCGCGCGTGTCCGCGCCGGCGTCATCCTGCCGCGGACTCGATCCCGCCCGCGCGGGCTCGCGCTTGCCGTGATCGCCCTTCTTGTCTTGCGCGCCTTTTTTCTGAACGGGCGGCTTGTGCGCCCCGGACTTCTGATCCGGTTTGGACTGTCCCGTGGCGCGGTTATCGGGGGTCGTCATTTGCGCCTGGGCGACCAACGTTTTTTCAATGCGCTGCGCCGACGCGCCGGTGGCAAGCAAGCCGCTCATGGCGGTAGCGCACAGATACAGAATCGGGTGTTTCATGGTTGCTCCTTGGTCGACAGCGGTGACACACTGAGCCCCAGGCCTACAAGCTGACGCGGGATCTCTGTTCATCCAGGGGCAAGTGGCGTGCCTGCCCCGCCAAGGGAGCGATACATGCGTGATCAACCTGTACCCGGCCGGCGGGGGCTGCTCAAGGCCCTGGCCGTTGGTGTCCCCGGCGCCGCCTGGGCGCCCCGCGCCATCAGCGCATCGGACCATCCCCCGTCTACTCCGCAACCGGACGCTGCCGCGTCTGGCGCCGCGCCCAACCGAACGCTCAAATTTTTCAACGCGCAGGAAGCCTTGACGATGGACGCCATCGCCGCGCGGCTGATTCCGGCTGACGACCTTGGTCCGGGCGCCAAGGAAGCCGGCGTGACGTTGTTTCTTGACGGCCAACTTGCCGGCGCCTGGGGCGCGGGCAGCCAGCTCTATCGCCAGGGCCCTTTCGAACCGGGCACGCCGGAACAGGGCTACCAGCTTTCGTTCACGCCGGCCGAGATGTTCCGGCGCGGACTGGCGGCGCTGGACGCGGCGGCGCGCAAAGCGGACGGCAAGCCGTTCGCGGAATTGGATGCGTCGCGCCAGGACGCCTGGCTGCACGACATGCAGGAGGGCAAACCCGACTTCTCGCCCCTGCCCTCTGGCGTGTTCTTCCAGGCGCTGCTCGAAGGCACGATCGAAGGATTCTTTTCGGACCCGCTGTACGGCGGCAATGCGGACATGGTGGGCTGGAAGCTCGTGGGGTTTCCCGGCGCGTTTGCGTCGTTCTCCAATGACATCGAACGTCACGGCGTGATCTGGGCCGGCCAGCCGGTGTCCATTGCCAACGCCTCGAGCCACAAGATGACGCCCGGAGGCAAGCATGGCTAAAACGCTCCCCGCGGTGGACGTGGCAATCATTGGAGGGGGATGGACCGGTTCCATCATCGGCAAGGAGCTTGCCGCCGCCAAGCAACGCGTCGTGGTGCTGGAACGCGGCGAGGCACGGTGGCCGTCGCCTGACTTTCAGGGTCCCAATGTCCACGACGAACTCAAGTACACGCGCCGTCACGAACTGCACCAGGACGCCGCGACCGAAACCTACACGTTCCGCAACAACACGGACCAGAAGGCGCTGCCGATGCGCCGGTGGCAATTTGCCTACCCCGGCACGCATCTGGGCGGCGCGGGCAATCACTGGTCAGGCGCCTACTACCGCTTCGATCCCACCGACTTCGTCATGCGCAGCCATTACAACGAGCGCTATGGCAAGGACATTTTCGACAAGGAACTGACCTGTCAGGACTGGGGCATCACCTATGACGAGCTGGAGCCGTACTTCGACCGCTTCGATTACCTGATCGGCGCTTCCGGCCAGGCGGGCAACCTCAAGGGCGAGAAACAGGAAGGCGGCAACCCGTTCGAGCCGTGGCGCTCGCGCCCCTACCCCAACCCACCCATGAAGGTGCCTTACGCCCCGGCGCTCTTTGGCGAAGCCGCGCGCAAGCTGGGCTATCACCCTTACGTGCAGCCGTCCGCGCTCTGTACGCGGCC
>JAEYVD010000261.1 GCA_023432075.1 Pseudomonadota bacterium
GAGCATGTTGCAGCGTGAACGGGCCATGACGCCCGCTAACCAGTTGCAAGCATGACCTAGAGGGGCTTGAACTGCAATATCCGCGTTGCGTAACGGGGACGCATAAGGGTTATCACGGGTATTTGCCCTGACGGCGCAGGGCAGACGGCAGCGCAGGCAAGGTCAGCGACCGCGGCGGGCGGTTGGCCGGGTCGCGCTGGCGCTCGGCCTGCAACACCGCCCAGTCCAGAAGCTGGAGCTGACCGTCGTGCGTTTCGGCCAGCGCCGTGAGGCTTTCCACCCAGTCGCCGTCATTGCAATACAAGATGCCGCCGACGTCGCGCAGTTCTGCCTTGTGGATATGGCCGCAGACCACCCCGTCCAGGCCGCGGCGTCTGGCTTCTCCGGCCAACGCCTCCTCGAAGTCGGTGATGAACGACACCGCGTTCTTGACCTTGTGCTTCAGGTATTGGGACAGCGACCAGTAATGCAAACCCAGCCGGTGGCGCAGGCGGTTGAAGTGGTGGTTGATCCAGAGGGCAAGCTGGTAAAGCCCGTCGCCCAGGTGCGCCAGCCAGCGGCTGTGCTGGATGACGCCGTCGAACTGATCCCCGTGCAGCACGAGCAGGCGCAGCCCCTTCGCCGTGACATGAACGTCCTCGTCCAGGACCTCGATGTCGCCGAAGGCAAAACCCGCGAACTCCCGGGCGAATTCGTCATGGTTGCCAGGGATGAACACCACACGGGTGCCGTTGCGGGCCTTGCGCAGGATGCGCTGGATCACGTCGTTGTGCGCCCGGGGCCAATGCCAGTGCTTGCGCAACTGCCAGCCATCGACGATGTCGCCGACCAGATAAAGGGTGTCCGAATCGTTGTGATCCAGGAAATCGAGCAGGAATTCCGCTTTGCACCCGGCAGTGCCCAGGTGAATATCGGAAATCCAGAGGGCGCGCCAATGCGCGGGTTGGATTTCGTTCACGGTCGCTTCCCTGTGGGCTGTGGTCATGCTTGAGCATGAGACCACCTCGCGATGACGCGTGCGTGACGAATCCGTGACACGGTTGTGACGGGGCGCGCGGGCAAGGGGCCGCGCGCCGCCGCTCCGGCGGATCAGGACTGTTCGTTGGCCTTCTTGCCCTTCAGGCGCTTCCATGCCGCGCCGCCCAGCGCGGCCGCAGCCAGGATGCCCACCTTGGCAAACTTGGCCAGGAACGCCGCGATCACCGCGAACAGCCCCAGCTTCTTGGCGGCCACGCCCGCCACGAGGGCCGCCAGGCCGTACTCGGCGACCTTGTCGCTCGAGGCGTCGAAATCGGCGTAGCGCTTGCCCTGCACGTAATGCAGATTGTCCAGCAGGGTCAGCACGGCGGCCTTGTCCGTGGGCACCTTGTTCCTTTCGGTGATCAGATCCAGCGTGATATAGCCGTCGCGGCCCAGCGCGTAGGTGTTGTAGTTGACCGTGCCGTCTTCGTCCGCAGCCGCACCCTTGTGCTTGGCGGCTACCGACCAGACCAGCCGTTGGGTATTGCTGTCGTACTTGGGCGACTCCACCCAGCCGTCCACCGTCAGTTCGGGAAAGCCGCGCTTCTTGCGTTCCTCGTTGGACGCCTCGGTGCCTTCACGCAGGCTGTCCAACAGCTCGCCAACGTTCCAGTTCCGGGCGTCGTCGTCCTTGATGTAGCCGGCCTTGTCGAAGTTGATGGTGACGACCCAGTCCTCATCGTCGCTTTTGGGCATCACGACGCCCAGCAGCGAGGGGTCCTTGCCGTTGCCATAGGCCTGCATCAGCCGCTCGGCCTGCGGGCGCGGCACGAAAAACATGCTTTGGGGCAGCTTCAGGGTCGCCTGGTCGCCCAGGGTCACGTCGTCCGGACCTTGCCGGGCCGCGGCAAAGGCGGCCTTGGATGCCGCTTCGATCTCCTGCTGGGCCGATGCGTTCTGGGCGGACGCGCCTGCGTGCAGGAACAACAGCGCGCTGGCGAAGGCCAGCGACAGGCGGGATAGGAATGCGCGCATGGTGATGATGAAGCCGAAAATTAATTGGGGCCTCATTGTCCAGGCGTGCGCCTGTCATCTTTCTGAACAGGCGCGCCAAATGATCCGCGCCTTGGCCCGCGTCAAACTGCCTTGGCGCCAGCATGCCGGCGCATCCACGGCGCGGTTCAGCGGGCCTTTTTGCCCTTGGCTTGCGGCGCGTTGCGCAGGCGCGTGCCCAGGATCCTGTCGTGCAGGAACTGGCCGTCGGGATCCAGCCAGGACCAGATGAAGATCGCGAAGGGAGCGGCCACGATGAACATGTCCACGGAAGGCCATCCCGTGGCCAGCGCCGCCGCCCAGACCACTGCGGCGCCCGCCAGCACCAGCGGCCAGGCAAGGATGTAGCGCAGGATCAGCAGGCCGGTCGACGGGGTGTTGCCGTGGCGGTCCACCAGCCGGATGTTCCAGGTCTTCATGGGCAGCGTCTGGCCGCGGCGCCGCCAGCACAGCACGAAATAGGCGCCGATCGCCACGAACAGCCACGCCTGCCGCGCGGCCCGCAGTTCCAGCGCGTTGCGGCTCTGGGTGAGCGTGTCCAGCAGGTAACCCGCCAGAAACACGACGCCGAACAGCAGCACGGCTTCGTACATCATGCAGGCAAACCGGCGCAGCCGGTTCGGAGTCTGGTCGAGGGAGGCGTCATTCATGGACCGGTATTATCCATAAATTGTTGCTGCCCCGCCGGGGGGGATGCCCCCACGCTGCGCACGCGATGCGTGCTTGCTGCCCCCCGAGGGGGCTGCCCCGCCTTCGGGCGGCCGGGCGGCGGGGCGGCTTTTCCTGCCTAGGGGGTGAAGTGCTGTCGCTGCGCTTCGGTGTGCGCGCGAAAAAAAACCCGCCTTTGAGGGCGGGTCTATAAAAGGGGCTATGCAGCCCCCAAGGGGAAAATCGTTGGGCCAGCGGCCCAGGCCTTGCTTAGGCAGCGGAATGCGCGTTCTTGGCGCTCGTCTTGCCAGCCAGGGCCTTGATGCCGTGAGCCAGCTTGCGCAGGCCTGCGGCCAACGCCCGCATCGGATGCGGGCGGAATTGTTCTTCGATAGCCTGGAGCATCAGTTGACGCTCGAGTTCGTCGGTCAGGCGAATGGTGTTGTTCGGGTTGATCACTATAGCCTCCACGGGCTTGCACAGTTGTTTGCTACTAGGGATAACCCGGATTATAGGGGTTTACCCTGAAACTATGCAAGTGGCCGATGCAGGCTGGTGCAACTTGGCAACACCTTGGTGCTGATAATGCCCCAAAACCGCGCGGCGGGGCACCATAAGCAAAGATAGGCGCGCCATGTTGCGGCGCTTTTACAACGAGATCAGGCGTCGCGATAGCCGGCCGCGACCAGTTCAAAGCCGAACAGTCGGCAGTCCAGCGCGCCGTTGTGCAGCGGGATGCGACGCTTGGGTTTCAAGCGCATCTGATTGGGCAGCGTCAGGTCGCTGGTGATGACATGCAGCTGCCACCCGGCGAAATTGCGCTTCAGGCACGTGGCCCAGTCGCGCCACAGGTCCGCGTCCTGTTCCGCGCCCATGCGCTCGCCGTAGGGCGGGTTGGTGACGATCCAGCCGTGGTCGGCAGGCGCCGTCACCTCGCGCGCATCACCCACTTCAAAGCGGATCGAATCGGCCGTCAACCAGGCGCGTTCGGCGTTGTTGCGGGCGTATTCGATGGCCAGGGGATTCAGGTCATAGCCGACAAGCGGGGCATCGAGCTGCGGCAGGATGCGGGCGCGGGCGTCGTCCTTCAGGTCGCGCCAGCGGTAGGCATCGTGGTCGCGCAGGCGCTCGAATCCGAACGGGCGGGAAATGCCCGGGGGCACGCCCAGGGCAATCCAGGCCGCTTCGATCAGGATGGTGCCGGACCCGCAGAAGGGGTCCAGCAGCGGCGCGGCCGGATCCCAGCCCGCCAGCGCCAGCATGCCCGCCGCCAGGTTTTCGCGCAGCGGGGCCTCGCCCTTGTCCAGGCGCCAGCCGCGCTTGAACAGGGATTCGCCCGACGTGTCCAGATACAGTGTCGCCGTGTGGCCCGTCAGAAAGAGGTGGACGCGCGCATCCGGGCGCACCGTGTCGATGCTGGGGCGCTCGCCTTCGAGCTCGCGCAGGCGGTCGCAGATACCGTCCTTGGCGCGCAGATTGCAATACTGCAGGCTTTGCACCGGACTCTTGATGGCCGACGTGTCCACGCGCAGCGTCTGCTCGGCGCCGAACCAGCGCTCCCAGGGCGTGTCGCGGGCCAGATCCAGGATGTCGTCTTCGTGCGAAATCTCGGCATGCGCCACCTGCACCAGAATGCGGGTTGCCAGCCGCGAATACAGGTTGGCGCGCTGGATGCCCGACCAGTCGGACGTGAACGAACAGCCCGCCCGGCCGGCCTTGGCGTCTTCGTAGCCAAGCGCCTGCATTTCGGCGGTCAGCGCTTCTTCCAGGCCTTGCGGGCAGGGCGCGAATACCGTGAAGGTTTCCGCCTGGCGCGGTTCGCGCGGGCGGCGGCTGCGCACGTCGACGCGGGGCGCATCGCGCTCGCTTCGTACATCCGGCTCATGAGCGAAATCGGACTCGCCCGCAAAGTCGGCGTCATGCGCGTGTTCGGGCGCGAATTCGGGGGCGGGACCGTCGTCTTCGAATGGGTCGTAGAAGCGGCCGGCAGGCGTGGCCGGCGCGATGTACTGGTCGTCCAGGCGCGGCGCGCGCTGCGGCGTGCGTCCGGCGCGCGGGCTGGGGGCGTCATCGCGGCGGGCGTCGCC
>JAEYVD010000293.1 GCA_023432075.1 Pseudomonadota bacterium
AGGATCTTGACCGGCACCGCGCTGGAGGCGGCCTGGTGTTGCAGCTTGACCAGCATCAGTTCGGACCCGACAAAGCCGCTCACCTTGCCCTGCTGCAGCGCCAGGAACGCACCGCTGGGATCCTTGACCGTCACGGGATCGACGTTCGGGATGTTCTTGCGCGCGCCTTGCTCGGACGACGATCCGCGCACCGCGCTGACCCGCTTGCCCGCCAGATCGGCCGGCGCCTTCAGGTCCTTGTCCGACGCGCGCGACAGGATCTTCTGCGGGCTCACGAAGTGCTGGTGCGAGTAATCGATCTGCTTGGCGCGTTCGGGCGACCACCCCAGATTCGCAGCCACGACGTCCACACGCCCAGCAATCAGCTCGGGGATACGGGCTTCGACGGCGATCAGCTTGAGCTCGAGCGGCACGCCCAGGCTGTCGGCCAGCGCCTGGCAGACATCTACTTCGTAGCCGACGATGCCGCGCGTCTTCGGATCCTGGAAGCTGAACGGCTCGGCCGTGCCCATGGTGCCGCAGATGAATTTGCCGCGTGCCTTGATGTCCTGCAGCGTGTCGGCATTGGCGGCGGGCGCCAGGGTGGCCGCCAGGCCGAGGATGGCAACGAAGGAGGAGATGAACGTCTTCATGGGATTCCCTTGATGTGTAGGTATGGGTGCTACTTAAAAATCCGGTTTCAGGCCAGCTGGGCGCACGCTTCGCGGATGCGGCGGCAGCCTTCTTCAATGTTTTCCATCGACGTCGCGAAACTGAGCCGCAGGTATGGCGACAGTCCATAGGCCGCGCCGTCCAGGCCCGCGACGCCGGCCTCATCCAGCAGGAACATCACAACGTCCAGGTCGCTTTCCAGCTTGCGGCCGTTGGGCGTCGTCTTGCCGAGCAGGCCTTCGACCGACGGATACACATAGAACGCGCCTTGGGGAACCGGGCAACGGATGCCGGGCACCTCGTTGAGCAACGCCACGATGCGGTCGCGCCGGTCGTGGAACAGGGCCGCGGCATCGCGCACGCATTGCTGGTCGGCCGTCAGCGCGACACGCGCGGCCGATTGGCTGATGGCGCTGACGCAGCTGGTGCTCTGCGAGATCAGGGTGGCCATGGCCTTGATCAACGCCTTCGGGCCGCCTGCGTACCCCAGGCGCCAGCCCGTCATTGCATAGGCTTTGGAGACGCCGTTGATCGTCAACGTGCGCGCGGCCAACGCCGGCTCGACGGCCGCGGGCGACGCGTGGCCCTCGCCGCCATAGGCAAGGTGCTCGTAGATTTCGTCGGTCAGGAGCCAGACATGCGGATGACGCGCCAGCACCTGCGCCAACGCGCGCAGCTCGTCGGCGCCGTACATCGCGCCGGTCGGATTGCTGGGCGTGTTCAACAGCAGCCACTTGGTGCGCGGCGTGATGGCGCGCTCGAGCGCGTCGGGGGTCAGCTTGAATCCGTCGGCCTCCGGGCAGGCCACCACGACCGGCGTGCCGTCGTTGACCAGGACCATATCGGGATAGGACACCCAGTACGGCGCCGGAATGATGACTTCGTCGCCGGCCTGCACGGTGGCGGCCAGCGCGGTGAAGATCAGTTGCTTGGCGCCCACGCCGACGATCAGTTCATCCAGGCCGTAGTCCAGTCCGTTCTCGTGTCGGAACTTGGCGCGCACCGCTTCAAGCAGGGGCTTGGCGCCGACCGACGCGGTGTAGCGGATGTCGCCGCTGTTCAGCACGTCGATGCCAGCCTGCACGATGTGGGCAGGCGTGGGCAGATCCGGCTCGCCCACCGTGAAATCGATGATGTCGCGCCCCTGAGCGCGCAGTTGATCCACGCGGCTCTTGGCCATCATGCTGGGCGACGGCTTGATGGCGCGCGCGCGTTCGGCCAGGAATTCGGGGGTGACGGCGTTCATGCCAGCCCCTTTGCCGCAAACGCGGCCTGCATCCAGCTCTGCGTTTTTTCGCCGGTGGCGATTTCGGCCATGATGCGCGCTTCCTTGTCGGCGTGCGCCCGGGCCGCGGCAATCAGCGCGTCGGCGTCCGAGGCGGCAAAGCTGACCAGCCCATCCTCGTCGCCCACCAGGATATCGCCGGGATTGATGACCTGACCGCCAATCGACACGGGCACGTTGACTTCGCCGGGACCGTCCTTGTAAGGACCGCGGTGGATGTGGCCGCGCGCGTAGCAAGGGAAGCTGTCGGCTTCGAAGGCTGCGACGTCGCGGATGGCGCCGTCGACGACCACGCCCGCGCAGCCATGGATCTGCAGATAGCGCTTCATGATTTCGCCGAGCACGGCGTTGGACAGATCGCCGCCTGCGTCCACCACCAGCACGTGGCCCGGCTGGATCTGCAGCATGGCCTTGTAGATCATGAGGTTGTCGCCCGGGCGGGTCTTGACGGTCAGCGCGGTGCCCACGAGCTTGCCTGCGCCGTTGTAGCGTCGCAGGCCGGTGATGCCCTCGCGTCGTGCAAGGTTGTCGCTCAGATGCGGGGTGACGATGCCTGCAAGCGCTTGCAGGATGGCGGCGGGCGCGACGGGTGTTGCCGGCAGTATGCGCGCGCCAGTGGAAATGGTAGCCATGACGATCTGCTTGTCCTGAATCGAAGGCCTCACGTTCACCCGCTTTTTGCAGCGGATCCGGTCGGCAGGAATGAAGTCAGAGCGAATGGTGCGAGCTTTTGCGATTCCGAAAAAGGGATTAAATTTCAGCGAACTTCATCACTTTTCAGAATATAGGGGTTACCCCTTAAGGGAAAATTCGGAATGAACTCTGCCGATCTCAAGGGCGCCGCATGCTGACTTTCAAGCAAATCGAGGCGCTCTATTGGACGGTGCGGCTAGGCACGTTTTCCGCGTCGGCGCAGAAGCTGCACACCACGCAATCGGCAATCACCAAGCGCATCCAGGAATTGGAAGCCGACTTCGACATCGCCTTGTTTGACCGGTCAGGCCACCGCGCCGAGCTGACGGCGCGCGGTCATGAAATCTACGCGCTGGCCGAACAGATGCTGGGGCACCGCGACCGCCTGCTGGCGCGCCTGAAAGGCCAGCACACCCTGACGGGCACCTTCCGCTTCGGCATCACGGAGATCACCGCGATGACCTGGCTTCCCGCGCTCATCCGTCTGCTGCGCGTCCACTATCCGCGCATCACGCTGGAGCCGCATATCGATCTGGGCGGCGACCTGCACAAGCGGCTGCTGGCCGGGCAGCTGGACATGGCCTTTCTGCACGGCGAATTCGCCGAGCCGAACCTGCAGGTCGTGGCGTTGCAGCGCCTGGAATTTGCGTGGATGGGCAGTCCCGACCTGATCGACACGAGCCACGTCTACAC
>JAEYVD010000295.1 GCA_023432075.1 Pseudomonadota bacterium
CGGCCTGGCGCAACGACGCGGCGGCCATCACCTTGCGCCGCAGCGAATCGGCAAATTCGGCGCGCTCGTCGTCGCGCTCTTTTTCAAAGCGCATCAGCACGGGTTCCAGGTCCAGGGCGCGCAGCATTTCCAGGTGCCGCTCGCCGTAAGCGCCCGGCTGGCGCGAGCACAGGCTGAGCGCCGAGCTGTAGCCGTCCGGGCGTGTGACGGGCAGCGTGACGGAGGCCTCGATGCCCAGGTCCTGATAGCACCGCACGACCTCGTTGCCGGGCTGCGGCATGTTCTTCTGGACGAAGGCGCCGATCTCGTCGACCCAGGTCCGGCCGGAATCCAGGAACGCGCGGATCGTGGGCGGCAGGTCCATCCAGCGCGCGGGCCATAGCTCCACGCCCTCCGGGCGCACGGCGATCGCGCGAAACAGCGACACGTCGTTGCCATAGATGCCGAAGACCGCGTGCTCGAACGGGATGAGGCGCCGTATCTGCTCCAGGATGCGGTCCAGCTTCAGCCGCCAGCCGGCGATCGCGGGATCCAGGGCAATGCGCCGGATTTCATCGCGGGCGGACTCCAGCGTGCGCGACTGGATGACGGCAATAACGCCAAGCAGTTCGCCGTTGGGGGCGGGATCGGGCGTCATGACCAGCTCGAACTGCCGGTCGGCGTCGTCGGGAACCGGGATGGCGATGGTCACCGCGACCATCGCATCGCCCTCTGTGTCGTGCACGCAGCGCAGGATGGCGCGCTGCACGGGGCCGCCGTCTGACGGCCGGAAGCGCGCCGCGAGCCGGGTGCCGCACAGGGCCTCGCGCGGCAGGCCCAGCGTGCGCGCCGCCTCGGGGTTGGCAAAGCGGATCACGCCCTGCATGTCCAGACGGAACACGGCGTAGGGCGTGCGCTCGAAACGATGGGACTCGGCCTCGCGAAACGGCGCGCCGTCATTGACCAGCACGATGAGTTCGCCGCTGTCCAATGTGCACAGCGGGATGAGCTGCGCGGGCACGCGGGCGCCGCCCGGGCTCCGGTACACGACATCGACGGCGCCGTCGCCCATGCGCAGCGGCTTGGCAAGCCCGTACACCTGGCTCACGTGCCGGCCGACGAGCGCCTCGCGCGCCAGCGGCAGGACGGTGCTGGCCGCGACGATCTCGCCCGATCGGGCGAGCACCAGGCAGGGCACGCCGACCTGGGACAGCACGCGCGCCACCTCGGCGGGCTCGCCAAAAAGGGAAAACTCGGGCAGCGCCGCCGTCGGGGCAAGCGCCGGCGCGTCGCGATAGGGTTTCGGCTCCATCTCAGTCATGACAAGCCCTCTTCACCCCGGTCACCGCTTGATGAACGCGATGACCTGTTGTTGCGTGCCCTTGTCGTTGTCGAATCCGCCGTGCGTGCTGGACGCCACGGGCAGGACGCGGGCGTTGGCCGGCGCGCTGCCCTCGGGCGACACGTGGACGGCGTCGCAGGCAATGCCCGCGTCCCGGAAATAGCGCTCCATGCCGAGCAGCGGCGTGGTGGTGCCGCCCTCGAACGACTCGCTGACCAGATACAGCAGCGAGCGCCGGTAGGGCCCGCAGGTGGGATCGTCCTCTTCGGCGCGGTCCGACAGGTGGAACTGCTGGTAGCGCTTCACGCGGCTGCCCAGGTGCGGCACGACCAGGTCCTTGAAGGTCTGCAGCCTGACGGCGGGGGCCATCAGGCTCAGCGACTCCAGCTCCCCGCCGTCGGCGGTCAGACGGTTGACGAAGTGGCTGGCGACGATCGCGCCGGCCGAATGGCCCACGATGTGCAGGCGCACGCGGCCGCGCGCGACGTGCGCCTTGAAGTGCTTGTACAGCAGGATCATCGCGGCTTCTTCGCCGCCGTCGCGGACCGGCTCGCTCATGGCTTCGGCGTTCTGCTTCATCTCGCCCCAGATCACCGTGCCGGGCCGCGCCAGCCAGCGTTCAAGCCGCTGGTTCCACCAGCGTTCCAGCCGCTCGCCGATGCCGCCGGTGGTGCGCGGCACGTCGCTCGCGGCATCGCGGATGATGTTCTTCACGGTGGTGATGAAATCTGTTTCCCACATCAGAAAGACGGGAAAGATCTGGCTGTCGTAGAGCAGCGGGATCCATTCGGCGGCGGCTTCGGCCGCGTCGTTCTCTCCGACCAGTCCGCCGTGGGCGTACACGCACACGTCCATCGGCTTGTCCTGCAGGTTCCAGCGTTCGCGCGCGGCGCTCATGTGCACGTCCACGATCGCGCGCAGGTCGTCGGGCGTCGTGCGAAACGCGCCGCTGTTGCTGAGTTTGCCGTTATTGCCCACGTTGACGATGAAGGGCGTGAGTTCCCGGTCGCGCAGCACCTTGCCGGCGGCCAGCGTCACCTTCTGGCCTTCGGTGCGCAGGCTGATGCTGTTCGAGATCCGCTCGTGTTCGTGCGTGACCACGCCCAATTGCACGACCCAGCAGTCCATCGCGTTGCGCAGCCAGTCGTCGTAGGTCAGGACGGCCATGCCGTGCGTGCCCCATTCCTCGCCCCAGGAGTTCTGGATCAGGAAGCCATCCTGTGTGTAGCCGACGATAACGAAGGCGTGACCCTGCATCGCCGTTTCCTGGCCGGTGGCCGGAATCACCCAGAATGGACGCGTGACGGGTGTGGGCTCATCGTCGCGCGGCGTGATGCCGTGGCCGTCGTCCCAGCCGTCGTGGCAGCCCGCGCTGGCGTACAGGATGCCGACCTCGTTCAGCGCCGCGTGCATCTCGACAATGCTGCGCGTGTCGATGCGGTAGTAGGCCCCGAGCGGACGCTTCACGGCGTCCAGCCACCAGTCGTCTTCGGGGCGCTTGGCCGCCGGCGGCATCTCAAGCTTGGGGAACAACGCTTGCACGCACGCGCCGTGCCGGAACCAGCCCTTCAATGCGCCGCGCAGGCTGGAGCCGCTGTCGTCGACCGACCCCGGAAACTCGTCGTAGCGCCTGGCCATCGAATACAGCATGAACGGCGAGATCGCGGGACGGGTGTCGCGCTCGGACTTGCGCAGCAGGTATTCGACCACCGTGGACAGCGCGAAGCCCGTGCATGCCGACGTGTCGCCCTGGTGCTTTACCGTCAGTCCCATCACGGGAATCATTTCCGCCTTGGGCGTGACCGAGATGTTGGGCCGGAACAGGATGTCGCGGGCGTCGAACGCATCGGGTTTGGCGGATCGCTCGAACGCGCGCGCGGCCGGCGGCTCATCCCGGGGCCGGCGCTTGCGCGCCTTGGAACGCGAGTCGGCGGGCGCCGGTTCGCGCGCCTTCTCCGCGCGCTTGCCCGGCTTTTTCGCAGCCGGTCTGGCTGCGGTGCGCACTGCCGCTTTTCGGGTCGCCATGTCGTTCTCCCTGTTTTGGCGGCCTGCTAGGACGCCAGCTTCAAGCTGGCGATGTAGCGCGGCGCGTCGGCGGACAGCTTGGCCGCTACGTCGTCGCGAAGCTGGTCATACAGGGCGGCGTTCAGCGTCAGGCGCTGCGCGCAGGCCCAGAAATTCACTTGCCGCGCGCCCCATTGCGCAAACAGGAACCGCTTGCGGCTGTCCACGGCTCGAAAGTAGTAGGCGCCCAGCGCCATCGACAGCCCGCCGCCGCGGTCGCGCTGCACCGCGCCCAGCTGGAAGTTGCCGCCCGATTGCGACGACGCGTGGAAATCAAAGAGCTGCACCGTGGCGTCGTCTTCCGCCAGCTTGCCCAACGCGGTCATGGCCTGGTCCAGCACGGCCAGCTGGTCGCGCCGCGCGACGGCCAGCAGCAGGTCGACGGCCACCTGGTCCATGCGGAATTCGCGCTCGTCGTCGCCCTGGTGGGTGAAGTGCATCTGCCCGCTGGTCCATCCCAGGTTCTCCAGCACTTCCACGTAGGTCTGATACCAGGCCTGGGTCTGCGTGAAGCGGTCGTGGGCGGCGCTGGCGGCGCGTTGCGCCAGTTGCAGCGAATACAGCACGTCGGCGCGGTCCTGCTCCTGCAGGCCCGCCGCAAAGGACAGGACGCTGCCGGCGTTGATGCTGGCCTGCGG
>JAEYVD010000296.1 GCA_023432075.1 Pseudomonadota bacterium
GCCTATGGCGTGATCGGCCGCGTCAGGAAACACCGCACGGTGTTCATCGCCGGGCGCACGCGCATCCACCTGGACCGCGTGCAAGGCCTGGGCGAATTCCTGGAGCTGGAAGTGGTGCTGCGCGACGACGAAAGCGTCGAAGCAGGCATGGAAGAGGCCCGAACGCTGATGGCCGGGCTCGGCGTCGCGCCCGAACAGTTGCTGTCGGGCGCATATCTGGATCTGCTGGCGGCGCGCAGCCAGGCATGATCCGCCTGGCGCGGCGCCGTCAGGCGGGCTGCCAGCCGCGCACGAACACATCCACGGGCTGGCGCTTGCCGCCCGCTTTCTGCAGTTCAAGCAGGCGCAGCACGCCTTGGCCGGTCGCGATGTCGATGCCCGCCGCGTCGGCGCGCAGCACGCTGCCCGGCGCCGCCGTGGTGGTCTCGGCCAGCGCCTGAGCGCGCCAGACCTTCACGGCATCGGGCAGTCCCGGCAACCGGATACTGGCGCCCGGGACAGGATTGAAAGCCCGCACGCGGCGCGCCAGCAGTTCTGCCGGCTGGCTGCAATCGAGCGCGGCTTCGGCCTTGTCCAGCTTGGCCGCGTAGGTCACGCCGTCTTCCGGCTGCTTGCGCGCGGTCAGGCCGTCATGGGCCAACGCATCCAGCGCCTGGACGATGGCTTCACCACCAGCCTGCGCCAACGCGTCGTGCAACTGCGCGGCGTTGGTCTCGTCCGAGATCGGCACGATGCGTTCGAGCAGCATGTCGCCGGTATCCAGGCCTTCGTCCATCTGCATGATGGTGACGCCGGTACGCGCATCGCCCGCCTCGATGGCACGCTGGATCGGCGCGGCGCCGCGCCAGCGCGGCAATAGGCTGGCGTGGATGTTCAGGCAGCCCAGGCGCGGCAGTTCCAGCACCCATTGCGGCAGAATCAATCCGTAAGCGGCCACCACCATGACATCGGGCACCACGCTTTCCAGCAACGCCCGAGCCTCGGCGGCCTCGTCCGGATAGCGCCCATCCAGACGCAGGCTGCGCGGCTGGGCCACGGCAATGCCGGCATCCAGCGCCGCCTGCTTGACCGGGCTGGGCGTGAGCTTCAGGCCCCGCCCCGCCGGCCGGTCTGGCTGCGTCATGACCAAGGGGATCTCGTGGCCCGCCGCCCGCAGGGCGTCGAACGCAATACGGGCAAATTCCGGGGTTCCGGCAAAGACGATACGCATGGACCGGCTCTCCGTCAGGCGCGCAGCGCTTCGCGCTCGGCCTTCTTGAGCTTGGTCTTGATGCGATTCTGCTTGAGGTTGGACAGGTACTCGACGAACACCTTGCCTTCCAGGTGATCGAGTTCGTGCTGCACGCAAACGGCCAGAAGACCGTCTGCCTCGAATTCGAAAGGCTTGCCGTCGATGTCCAGCGCCTTGCAGCGGATGCGCGACGCACGTTCCACTTCGTCGTAGACGCCGGGGACGGACAGGCAGCCTTCTTCGTAGATCTTGTAGTCGTCGCTGCGCCAGGTGATCTCGGGGTTGATCAGGGTCAGCAGCGAATTGCTTTCCTCGGACACGTCGATCACGACGACGCGCTCGTGCACGTCGACCTGGGTCGCGGCCAGGCCGACACCCGGCGCGTCGTACATGGTTTCGGCCATGTCGCGCACGAGTTGGCGGATGCGGTCGTCGACCTCGGCAACCGGCTTGGCCTTTTTATGCAAGCGCGGATCCGGGTAGCGAAGGATGGGAAGTAAAGCCATTGAAGAGGGATCGCCAGTAGTGATGCTTAGGCGAGAGTTTAATTCATTAGAGTCTTGATTTCTAATAGTTTTCGGCTAATTCAGGGATTGCGGACATTGCTCCGGCACCGTTTTTACTGGGTGCTTTTGCCCTTTTTGCCGCGGCGCATATCCGTCCACCCCCTCCCGGCAACCGCGCATGGCGCATGCGACACTCTCGAACCCCAGACGCCTTTTCCGCGCCCGTTTCATGCCCCTCACGCAATCGCCCGAAGAACTCGCCGCCTGGCTGCGGCTGTCCCTCGAACCCAACGTCGGTTCCGCGACCGCCTGTCAACTGCTCGCCGCGCTTGGGTTGCCCGACCAGATTTACGCGCAGCGCGCCACCGCGCTCTCGCGGCACGTGCCGGACGCGCTGGCGCGGCAATTGGCGGCGCCCATGCCGGCCGACATGGAAAAGCAGGTGCAAGCGGCGCTGGAATGGGTCCAGCAGCCCGGCCGCCACCTCCTCACGCTGGCCGATCCCACCTATCCCCAAAGCCTGCTGACGATCGCCGACCCGCCCATCCTGCTGTACGTCGCCGGGGATCCCGCTTTTCTGCAGGGGCCGTCGCTGGCGGTCGTGGGCGCGCGCAATGCCACGCCCGGCGGCCAGGAAAATGCGCGCGCGTTTGCCCGGCATCTTGCGGGCAACGGCTGGCGCGTCGTCAGCGGCCTGGCGCTGGGCATCGACGCCGCCGCGCATGAAGGGGCGCTGGACGCCGGCCCCCAGGGCGCGGGCACCGTCGCGGTCATGGGAACGGGCATCGACCGCATCTACCCGGCCAGCCATCGCGACCTGGCGCACCGCATCGCCGCACACGGCGCGCTGGTGTCGGAGCTGCCGATGGGCACCGGGGCGCGGCCGCAGCATTTTCCCAAGCGCAACCGCATCGTGGCGGGCCTTGCGCGCGGCGTGCTGGTGGTGGAAGCGGCCAAGCAGAGCGGGTCGCTGATCACCGCGCGGCTGGCCGGGGAATGTGGACGCGAAGTGTTCGCCATCCCCGGCTCCATCCATTCGCCGCTGTCGCGCGGCTGCCATGCCTTGATCCGCCAGGGCGCCAAGCTGGTCGAAACCGCCATGGACATCACGGACGAGCTTGGCGGCGGACCCACGCCCACTCGCCCCGCACGCCGGCAGACGCCGGTCGAGACCCCCGCCCATCCGGTGCTGGACGCCTTGGGATTCGATCCCCTGCATCTGGATGCCATCCAGGCGCGGTGCGACCTGGACACCGCAGCCCTGCAGACGCAACTGGTCGAACTGGAATTGCAGGGCCGCATCGCCCGGTTGGACGATGGGCGCTACCAGCGTTTGTACTAGCACCGCAACGGGGCCGGATGCGATGGCGCTAATATGTTCGGCAGCGCCGCAGCCTTGTAGCGCCGGCCTCCCAATACCGATACAGGAAGAGACATGGCATTGCCCTCCCGCGTGAAGATCGTCGAGGTATCGCCTCGCGACGGTCTGCAGAACGAAAAGGAATTTGTCCCCACCGACATCAAGGTGGAACTGGTCAACCGCCTGACTGCCGCGGGCTTCCCCAATGTGGAAGCCGCGTCGTTCGTGTCGCCCAAATGGGTGCCGCAGATGGCCGACGGCGCCGACGTGATGGCGCGCATCGAACGCCGGCCCGGCACCATCTATTCGGTGCTGACGCCCAACATGAAGGGTTTTGAAGGGGCGCTGGCCGCCCGCGCGGACGAAATCGTGATCTTCGGCGCCGCCAGCGAGGCCTTTTCCCAAAAGAACATCAACTGCTCCATCGCCGAATCCATCGCGCGTTTCGAGCCCGTCGTGCAGGCCGCGCGCGAAGCCGGCATCCGCGTGCGCGGCAGCATCAGCTGCGCGCTGGGCTGCCCTTACCAGGGCGAAGTCCCCGTGGAAGCCGTGGTGGACGTGGCGCAGCGCTACCTGGCGATGCAGGTCGATGAGATCGACGTGGCCGACACGATCGGCGTGGGCACCCCCAAGCGCGTGCGCGAAGTGATGGCCGCCGTCACGCGGGTCGTGGACCCGGCGCGCGTGTCGGGCCATTTTCATGACACCTATGGCCAGGCGCTTGCCAACATCCTGGCAGCGTTGGAAACCAACATTTCCATCTTCCACACGTCGGTGGCCGGCCTGGGCGGCTGCCCCTACGCAAAAGGCGCCACCGGCAACGTCGCGACGGAAGACGTGCTGTACATGCTGCGCGGCCTGGACATCGACACGGGCGTGGACTTCGACGCCGTGGTCGACATCGGGCAATGGATGTCCGCGCATCTGAACCGCAAGGGCTCCAGCCGCGCCGGCAACGC
>JAEYVD010000314.1 GCA_023432075.1 Pseudomonadota bacterium
CCTGCGGCCACGCCCGGGCGCGGCCGCTTCCTGAATTTCCTGGAGCTCCTGATGAAACTGAAGCAATGGTTGTCCCTGCCGCTGGCCGCGGCGCTGCTGGCGGCTGCCCCCGCGATGGCCGCCGAGAAGTTCCGCGTGGGTTACCTGCGCGTGATGGATGACGCGCAGGCCATCGTCGCGCAAGAGGGCGGCTATTACAAAAAGGCCGGCCTGGATTCCGAGCTCATCGAGTTCAAATCGGGCACCGACCTCATCAAGGCCATCGTCGGCGGTCAGCTCGACATCGGCGTGCTGGGCTTCACCAACGCGGTCGCGTGGGCCTCCAAGGGCGCGGACCTGAAGGTGGTGGGCGGCGCGCAGCAGGGCTATCACTCGCTGGTCGTGCGCGACGATTCGGGCATCAAGGACATCGCGGGCCTGAAGGGCAAGACGCTGGCCTCGCAGGCCGAAGGCAGCACCGCGGACGTGGTGCTCAAGGGCGTCGTGCTCAAGTCGGGCAACCTGACGGCCGACGACGTCAACGTCATGGGCGTTAGCCCGGCCGTGGCCGTGCAGTCGCTGGTCGGCAAGCGGGTGGACGCCGCTTTCCTGTTCGAACCCTACGACCGCATCGCGCAGCTGATCGCGCCGGTCAAGCAGATCTATGAAGTGGGCGAGGCGTGGCCGTTCCCGTGCATGGTCGTGATCACGTCGGGCGAAACGCTGGCCAAGCGCAAGGACGACGTCTGGAAGGCGCTGGACGCACAGAACCAGGCCATCACGCTGCTGCAGAAGGAACCCGCGCAGGCCTCCAAGCTGATCGCGTCCTACTTCATCGCCGAACCCACACTCAAGACGCTGAATCGTGGCGAGCTGCCGCGCGAAACGGTCATTTCCGAGGCCATCAGTACGCAAGTGTTCACGCCCAAGCTGACCGAAAAGGATACGGCGCGCATGCAGGAAATCGCTGACATCCTGCAGGCCCAGGGTTCGCTCAAGACGCGCGACGGCAAGCCGTACGACGTCTCCAGCATCGTCGACCTGTCCTGGCAAGAGGCTCGCAAGCTTTGAGCGCGTCTACCCGAGTGACCGGCGCCCGCAAGCATCTTGCGGGCGTTTTGGGCGTCCTGTTCATTCTGGCCATCTGGCAACTGGCGGCCTTCGCGCTGCCTGACTTCCTGATGCCCGGCGTGCCCGCCGTGGTCGAACGTCTGTTCGAAGACCTGGGCAAGCAGTCGTTCCACCAAAGCCTCCTGGGCACGTTGGGACGCCTGGGCGCGGGTTACGGGCTGGCCCTGGCCGCTGGTGTCGGCTTCGGCCTCGTGGCAGCCGTGCTGTTCTTCTTTCGCGAAGTGCTGCGCAGCGCCATCGTCATCCTGCAGTCGATTCCGTCCATCGCGTGGGTGCCGCTGTTTCTCATCGTGATGGGCTTCGGCAATACGCCCATCATCGTGGTCGTGGCGCTGGCGGCATTTTTCCCGGCCGCGCTCAGCGTGATGAACGCGACCGAATCCGTGCAGCGCGTGCACGTCTCGGCGGCGCGCGTCATGGGCGCGACCCGCTGGGGGCTGATCAAGCGGGTGTATCTGCCCGCGGTCATGCCCGAACTCATCACCGGCGCGCAGCTGGCGTTCGGTAATGCCTGGCGGGCGTTGATCTCGGCTGAAATGCTGATCGGCTTTGGAAAGGGCCTGGGGCGGTCGCTGGCGTATTCGGGCGAAATCGCCGATATGACGGGGGTCATGACCAACATCCTCGTCATCGCCGTGCTGGCCGCACTGATCGACCAGTTCGTCCTTGAAAACCTCAAGCATCGCCTGCTGCGTTACCAGTACGTCTAAGGTCGGAACGCCCGTCATGTTGCCCAGCATCCGCCCCTTTGTCCTTGCCGCCGGCCTGCTGGCCGCGGGCTTGGCGCAGGCGCAGGGCGAGGCGCAGCCCGGCGTGCAGCCCAAGGTGTTCGCGGCGGCCAGCACGCGCGGCGAACTGGTCGTGGGCGTGCCGTACCTGGCCCCGCCGCCCGCCGCGGGCGCCAAGATCCGCACGCCGGAAGGGCTGGATGCGGGTATTGGCGAAAGACTGGGCGCAAGCCTGAAACTGCCCGTGCGGCTGGTGCAGGTGCCGGCGGGGGATGCCGCCCGGGCGCTCGCCGCAGGCGAGGTGGATCTGGTGCTGGCCGACAACGCCGACGGGCAGCCGCAGGACGTCGCGGTGCAAGCCACCGGCTATGCCGCACGCCCCAAGGCGGTGATCCGCAGCGACACGCGGCTGCGCAAGCCGGCCGACGCGCAGGGCCGCAGCGTGTGCATGGCCGAAGCGGCCACGCAGGCCAAAGCCCTGGCGCAAAGCTGGGGCGCGGCCGTCAAGACCTATCGCGTGCCGTCGGACGCGCTCGTTGCCGTGCGCGAAGGCGAGTGCGACATCGGCCTGGTCGACGATGCCGTGTGGGAGCCCCTCATGCGCTTTCCGGAATGGAAGAAGTTCTCCTCGACACTGGCCGCGGATGGCGCCCGCCAGGAGCGCGTGTGGCTTCTGCCCGCCCGGGACAACGCTTCTCGCGCCTGGCTCGGCCAGGAGATGCGTGCCTGGGACCACGCCGGCGCGTGGAAGGCCATGACCACAAAATGGGCGCGCGACGTCGCCTTCGACGTCTATCTGGATCAGGAAGTCCCCGACTGCCACGGTTGATGCGGCCTCGCGGCCACTGCGCGCCGCACAGACGGTCCGAGCATTCGGCCACGCGATCCGCGCACTTACAATGCCGGGCATGACGCACACGTTGACCGCTCCCTGCACCTACCAGGAAGACATCAAGAAAAGCCGCTTTGCCGCGTATGCCGCGCCGGTCGCCACGATCGACGACGCC
>JAEYVD010000327.1 GCA_023432075.1 Pseudomonadota bacterium
CGCTTCGAGTTCGACGGCCGCATCTATCACGGCGGCATTCCGCCCGAGTCCGACGGCTAGCCGCGCTGCATTGACGCGGGCAGGCCGGCGCCTGTACCGTCGCCACTTCCCCACCCGCCCGACGCCATCGCCCACCGCATGAACGAACGACTCGACGCCATCGACCGGCAACTGCTGAGCCTGCTGCAGGCCAATGCGCGCGAACCTGCCGCCATCCTCGCGCGCAAGCTTGGCCTGGCGCGAACGACCGTGGTGGCGCGCATCGCGCGGCTGGAGCGCGAGCGCATCGTCGCGGGCTATGGCGTGCGCCTGGGCCAGCTGCTGGAAGAGGCGGCGGTGCGGGCCTACTGCTTCATCAGCGTGCTGCCCAAGACGCCGGCGGCCGTGATCCGGGAACTGGAAAAGATGCCCGAGGTCGAGGAAGTGTCGTCGGTCAGCGGCCCCTACGATTACCTGATCTTCCTGCGTTGCGAGACCCATGAGCAGCTGGACGCGCTGCTGGACCGCATCGGGCTCATCGACGGGGTCAAGCAGACCCAGACCTCGATCGTCCTCAGCCGCAAGGTCGACCGGCGCAGCGCGGTCGCCGCGCCCTGACCGGCGGTCTTTGCCCGGCGCGTCCTTCCGGCGGGCGCAACATGGTGGTGTAATGGGGGCCTGTCGCGAATCCTGGATTTTTCATGCTTGCTCGCCTTGCCCCTGCCGCCGCCCTCCTCGTCCTGTTGACCGCGTGTTCCAGCATGAGCGAGGTCAAGCCCCTCGAAAAGGACCAATACAGCGTCACCTACAGCTCCGGCACGCAGTTGCTAAGCTGGGTCGAAATCAAGAACAAGGCATTGCAGCGCGCGGACGAATACTGCCAGTCGCTCGGCCGCAAGCTGGTCAAGCCCAGCGTGACCTCCAACCACGCCACGGGGCTGGGCTCCAAGCGCGCCACGGTCACCTTCGAATGCGCGCCGATCGATCCGCCCAAGCCGGCCGCCCAATAGGCACCCACGACGCCGCCCGGCTTCGGGTGTAGCATTTTCCGCATCCCCTCTTTTTGCCAGCATCGTGAACACTCTCCTGCCCGTGGGCATCACCATGGGCGATGCCGCCGGCATCGGTCCCGAAATCGTCGTCAAGGCCTGTGCACAGGGCCTGGGCGCGCCCTGTGTGGTGTATGGCGACGCGGGTGCGCTGCGCCAGGCGGCCGCGCAACTGGGCGCCCGACTGGACATCGTCGAGATCGCCGGCATCGGTCAGGCCCGGCCGGAAGCGGACTGCATTCAGGTAGTGGCCTGCTGCCCCGCCCTGCCGGCCGACCTGCCGCTGGGCCGGGTCAGCGCGCAGGCCGGCCGCGCGGCTTACGATTACGTCTGCGCCGCCATCGACGATGCGCTCGCCGGACGCATCCGCGCCATCGTCACCGCCCCGCTGAACAAGAAGTCCATGCACGAGGCCGGCATCGATTTTCCCGGCCACACCGAGATCCTTGCCGACCGCTCCGGGACGCAGAATTTCGCGATGATGCTGGCCAACGATGAGCTGCGCGTGCTGCTGGTCACGATCCATGTTGCGCTGGCCGATGTCATGGCGCGCATCACCCCGGAATCCGAACTGACTGCGATGCGCCTTGCGCACCACGCCTGCCGCCAGATGGGAATCGCGCAGCCGCGGGTCGCCGTCGCCGGACTGAATCCGCACGCGGGCGAAGGCGGCAAGTTCGGCCGCGAAGACGTGGACATCATCGAACCGGCCATCGCCGCCGCACGCGCCGAAGGCATCGACGCCAGCGGGCCCTGGCCGGGCGACACCATCTTCATGCGCGCCCGCCGCGGCGAATTCGACATCGTCGTGGCGCAATACCATGACCAGGGCCTCATCCCGGTGAAGTACCTTGGCCTGGATCATGGCGTGAACGTCACCGTGGGGCTGCCCTTCGTGCGCACCAGCGTTGACCACGGCACCGCGTTCGACATCGCCGGCAAGGGACTTGCCGATCATGCGTCGCTGGTCGCCGCATTCGACCTCGCGCTTGCGATGACGCCCTGAGCGCATAAAAAGCCGCAGGCTGCCTCAACGCGCGGACGTTTCGCGGCGCCGCGCCATGGCCCGGCGGCCGCCGGGTCTACAATACGCCCCGTTTCCGGCGCCCCGCGCCACCGCTTTCCGTTCTTCCCTCCCTTCCCCATGTCCCGCCTCGTTCGACTCCTGCCTGACCGCTTCACCCTCTACCTGATCTGCACCGTCATCATCGCCAGTTTCCTGCCCGCGCACGGGCAAGGCGTCGTCGTGTTCGGCTGGATCACCAACGTGGCCGTGGGCCTGCTGTTCTTCCTGCACGGGGCGCGCCTGTCCCGTGAGGCCATCATCGCGGGCCTGACGCACTGGAAGCTGCACCTGACCATCTTCTCGGCCACGTTCCTGATGTTCCCGCTGCTGGGCCTGGCGCTGCAGCCGGTGCTCGAGCCGCTGGTCACGCCCGAGCTGTATCTGGGCATCCTGTTCCTGTGCTGCCTGCCGGCCACCGTGCAATCGGCCATTGCGTTCACGTCCATGGCGCGCGGCAACGTCCCGGCCGCCGTGTGCAGCGCGTCGGCCTCGAGCCTGCTTGGCATCTTTCTCACGCCGCTGCTCGTTGGCACGGTCGTGGCCAACGCCGGCAGCGCCCCGATCTCGTTCGATGCGGTCGGCAAGATCATGCTGCAACTGCTCCTGCCGTTCGTGCTGGGCCAATTCGCGCGGCGCTGGATCGGCGCCTGGGTCCACAAGCGCAAGGCCATGCTCAAGTTCGTGGACCAGGGTTCGATCCTGCTGGTGGTCTACACGGCGTTCTCCGAAGCCATCAACGAAGGCTTGTGGAGCAGCACGCCCATCCCCGCGCTGGCTGGCCTGGTCGTGAGCTGCTGCGTGATCCTGGCGCTGGCGCTGGGCCTATCGGCCCTGGCTGGCCGGATGTTCGGATTCAGCATCGAAGACCGCATCACGCTGCTCTTCTGCGGCTCGAAAAAGAGCCTGGCCAGCGGCATTCCGATGGCTCAGGTGCTGTTTGCCGGCCACGCCGTGGGCGCGGTGGTGCTGCCGTTGATGCTGTTCCATCAGATCCAGCTGATGGTCTGCGGCGTGCTTGCGGCCCGCTACGGCAAGCGGCCGGAAGCGCAGCACTGATCGCTGTCCAGAATAAAAAAACCGCGCTTGCACAGCGCGGTTTTTTTATTGGGCGGCAGCGGTCGCCAGAGGCTCAGTACATATCCCGCGGTTGCGCGCCGGAGAAGTTCAGGAAGCGCGTGCTGGAGCCCTGGAACGTCAGGCGCACCGTGCCGATGGGACCGTTACGCTGCTTGCCGATGATGATCTCGGCCGTGCCCTTGTCCGGCGAATCCGGGT
>JAEYVD010000372.1 GCA_023432075.1 Pseudomonadota bacterium
GCCGCAACCAGCTGGCCCAGCGAGCGGTTGCGCTTGGCATCGCGCAGCGCCTGGTCGTGCGCAACCTGCTGCGAACGCACCGAGGCCTGGGCCTGGTCGTACGCCAGCTGGAAACGGGCGCGGTCGATCTCGAACAGCAGGTCGCCGGCCTTCACGTCCTGGTTGTCGTGCACGGGCACGCTTGTCACCAGGCCGGAGACATCGGGCGCCACCTGCACCACGTAGGCCTTGACGCGGCCATCGCGCGTCCAGGGTTCGACTTCATAGTGATCCCAAAGCTGCCAGCCGGCGTAAGCGGCGGCGGTGACGACAACGGCCGTCACTGCGAACTTGCCGATAGCAGCAGGGCGAAGGGCATTGGGGAGTTTCATACCTATCTCTGAAGAAAATATGGGGAAATGAGGGAGACGCCGTACAGCAGCACCACAAAGAGCGCCAGGTCAAAGAGCGCGGGGTGCCACACCAGGCGATACAGCCCGGCGCGCGCCAGTACGCGCCGCACCGCCCAGGCCACGCCCAGGGTGACGACGCCCAGCACGAGCAGCCAGGGGAAGTAAATGCCGTAGAGATTGAATTCGCCGATCATGATGCGTGGCCCTCCAGCGTGGGATGGGCGGGTTGGAAGTCGGGCGCGTCGGGAAAGAAGGCGCGGCGGATGCCGACCAGCGCCACCACGGCGCGGTCGCGCGCGTGGGGGCCTTGCGGCGTGGCGGCCACGCTGCATAGCGCGCGGTCGATCTGCGCCAGGAACTCGGTCGTCTTGTCCTGCGTGCGTCCCGACGAACGCAGCCGGAAGAACTGCGCCAGGCTGTCGAGTACCGGCTGGATCGTGGATTCGGCCATCGGCAGATGGCGGCGTGCCCGTTGCAATTCGGTGATGTCGCGGCCCACGCGCAAGTCCTTCAGCGCATCGGCGGCCACCAGGTCGTCGGGCCGCTTGGCCAGCGCCAGGCGCGGCTGCAACAGGCCGATGCGGTCCAGCATGCGGGCGGCATAGGTGTGGCGCGACGGCGCGCGGGGCGCGCTGGCCAGCGTCGCCAGCTCTTTCCAGTTGGCGGCCTGGATGCGGCGCGCGCTCCAGTCGGCGCTGACCGTGCGGAAGATGGCGGCGATGATCGCGGCGGTGGCCACGCCGATGCACTGCGCGACCTGCGTGTCGATGAAGGACACGACGTCGGCCGTGTTGGTGTCTTGCAGCGCCATCGTGCCCAGAAATCCGAACAGCATGGCCATGGCCTTGCCGGTGCTGGCCGGGCGGGCAATGAAAATGCCCAGCACGAACGCGGTCGGCAGCATGGACAGCGCCAGCATCTCGAAGGAATGAATGGCCGGCATGATGCCCAGCAGATACAGGGCCGACAGCGGAATCGAATACACCGTGTAGGTCAGGAACTGCATGATGCCGGGCACGGGATTGTCCTGCGAGGCGAAAAAGCAGCTGAAGATCGCGGCCATCAGCGCGGCGGTGGCGCCGTTGCTCCACGCGGTGCCGATCCAGAAAAGGCAGCACACCGAAATGGCCAGGCCGGCGGCCAGCGCCGACAGCAGCGCCATGCCGTGGTCGCGATGCAGCGCCGCATTGGGATCGCGGGCCGTGCGCGGGGTGCGCACCGGCGCGCCCTGCAGTCCCGCATGGATGTCGCGGCGCAGGGCCAGGCATTCGTCGTACGTGTCGATCAGTTCGCGCAGGCGCGTCATCAGGCTGGCCAGCAGCGCGTCGCGCCAGGTCGAGCGGCTGTCGATCCCGGGCGTCAGCCGCGTGACGGCGGCGCGCAGCTGGACGGCGGTCTCGTGCGAGGCCTGCGCCCCGGCGTTGATCCACTCCGAAATATCGGACAGCAGCGCCTGCACCGGCTCGGGCAGCGTCTGGCCGTTGGCCTGCAACGCGCGCATGCGGTCTTCGACGGCGGACACGGCCGGCGTCAACGCCGCAATCTGGTCCTGCATGGCGCGCACGGCGCCCGCGGTCCAGCGCAGATTGCTGGTGTCAAAGGGGACGTGGGTGGACAGCAGGCGCAATTGCGTGATGTCGTTGGCCAGCACGCGGCGGTCCTTGTCGCGCTGCTCGGCAGTCTTGCCGCTCAGCGTGTCGTGCATCCAGTTGCGCGCATCGCGCACGGCCTTGTCCAGTTGCAGCGTCAACGCAGGCGCCAGGCCGCGCGGCAGGACGATGCTGTGGATCAGCGTGGCGCACACGATGCCCAGGCTGATTTCCTCGACGCGGGCGAGCGCCGTGTCAAAGACCAGGGAGGGATTGGTGACGCTGGGAAAGCCGATCATGGCGGCGGTGTAGCCGGCCAGCATGAACAGGTAGGACCGCGGCGTGCGGTCCAGCACCGACATGTACAGGCAGGCGCCCACCCACAGCACCATCGCGCCGGTCATGACGACGGGCGAGTTCGACAGACGCGGCACCATGTAGACGGTGGCCGCCGACCCGGCGAAGGTGCCGATCAGGCGATACAGGGCCTTGGAACGCACTGCGCCGGACCAGGGCTGGGCCACGACATAGGCGGTGGTCATTGCCCAGAACGGACGCGGCAAACCAATGCTGTAAGCCAGATAGAGCGCCATGATGGCGCTCAGGTAGCTCTTGAGCGAGAAGAGGGTTTCGCGGACGTTCGGCAGTTTCATGGCCGCGCGTCCTCTTGCGCGCCGGCGCCGCTGCGGCCCAGCGACAC
>JAEYVD010000398.1 GCA_023432075.1 Pseudomonadota bacterium
CTGGGCGAGGGCAGCATCGGCCGGACGGCGGGCCAGCCCGCCGCTGGCGACACGCAGCCGGCCCTTCGGCTGGACTATCAGCTGGTCTCGCGCACGGGAGACGTTCTGCTGCGGGGCGAAGATGCGCCCAAGCGTCCATTTGTGCCGCCGGACCGGCGCGGCGACCGCTACTACGACGTCCGTGCCGACGGCGAGGACTGGCGCGTTTATGTGCGCCATCATGACTCGCTGGGCTTCTCGGCCCAGGTCGGTCAGGAGATGGACGAACGTACCGATCTCATCTGGGACATGCTCGAGTCGCTGGCGTGGCCACTGGTCGGCCTGTGGGTCCTGCTTGGGCTGATCAACTGGTTCCTGATCTGGCGTCTGCTCAAACCGCTTGCGCGCATGGCGCGCGGCATCGAGGCCAAATCGCCGTCCGACCTTTCTCCGGTGGCCGAAGAGAGCAGGGCATATGAAGTGCAGTCGATCACGGCAGCCCTGAATCGTCTTCTTGGCCGGCTGGACCATGCGCTGGAGGCCGAACGGCGCTTCACGGCGGATGCGGCGCATGAGCTGCGCACGCCGCTGGCCGCGCTGGCGTCCCGGATCCAGGTGCTGCAACGCAGCCATCCCGCCCAAGAGGCGCCCGCGCTTGCCGCCCAATTGCAGCGCCTGCGCGCCGACATGATGCGCACGACGAGCCTGGTCGAAAACCTGCTGCAGCTTGCCCGCCTGGATCCGCAATCGGCGGACGCCATGCCTCGCGAGCGCATCGACGTCCCCAGCCTGCTTCAAGACGCCGTGGACGCCTGCGCGCCCGCCGCGGCGGCACGCGGCGCGACGATCACGATTGCGGCACCCGAAACGGCGCTGCTCGGCAACCGGGACGCGCTCTTTACCGCCTTGCGCAACCTCATCCATAACGCGGTGTCGTACGGCCGAGAAGGAGGACAGGTGCGCGTCGCCGCCGAACGCGCCGGGCAGCACATTGCGCTCAGTGTGAAGGACGACGGGGAGGGCGTGGCGCCGGCCGATCTGGAGCGGCTTACGCAGCGCTTCTACCGCGTCCTGGGCACAAACGCCCCGGGCAATGGGCTCGGGCTGTCCATTGTGGCGCGCGTGGCTGACATGCACCGCGCACAGTTACGGTTCGGCCCAGGCTTGGACGGCCGGGGGCTGGGCGTCACGCTGGTGCTGCCGCCTGATTTGAACGGTTGACGCAAAGATCCGCGTCCCGTGCAGGGATAAGGTCTGCTTCATCTTCGGAGCGTCAAATGACGTCATGTTCAACAGCGAAGCGCAATCCGCGCAAGGAGCCGCACCATGACCCAGATCTCCCGTCGTTCCACCTTCATTCGCACGTTCCTGGCCAGCACCGTGCTGGCGGGCGCCGCCGTGGCGGGCGTGGCGAACGCCCAGGGCTACACGGGCCCCAGCACCGGCAAGCCCGCGACCCAAGGCTACAGCGGCCCCAGCACGGTCGCCGTCACGACGGTCAAGGAACTCCTGGCCAATGGCCGGGACGACCAGAACGCCATCCTGCGCGGCCGCATCGTGTCGCACGACGGTGACGATCACTACACGTTCGACGACGGCACGGGCCAGATCCGCGTCGAGATCGACCACGAGGACTTCCCCGCGGGCCAGAAGATCGACGACAAGACCCAGGTCGAGCTGCGCGGCGAACTGGACCGCGATCGCAACAGCGTCGAGTTCGATGTCGACAGCATCCGCGTGATGTAAAGCGCGCGCGGCGGGCGCATACGTTATCCTGTCGTCCTTCGATTCGATACCAGTGCCTGTTTGTCGTGAACCCCGTAACGCCCTCCGCCGCGGTCCAACTGCCCGAAGCCTCCATCCGCGCCACCGTCCGGTTGCCCATTCGCCTTGCCGATGGCACCGAGGCGCTGGCGCTGGCTTACAGCTTTCATGGCCTGGCCGACGCCCGCGACCATCTCGCCCTCAAATTCGGGCAGCCTGGCCCGCGGCCGCTGGTCCGGCTGCACTCCGAGTGCATGACCGGCGATGTCTTCGGATCGCTGCGCTGCGACTGCGGCCCCCAACTGCAGGAAGCGTTGCGCCTCATGAGCCAGGAGGGCGGCTATCTGCTGTATCTGCGCCAGGAAGGGCGCGGCATAGGCCTGTATTCCAAGCTTGACGCCTACCGGCTGCAGGAACTGGGCTACGACACCTACACCGCCAACCTGGAACTGGGCCACGGCCTGGACGACCGCGACTACACGCCGGCCGCCCAGATGCTGCGGGCGCTGGGCGTCGACAATCTCGAACTGCTTACCAACAATCCCGACAAGCGCACCCAGCTGGAACGCATGGGCATCCACGTCAGTGGCTGCCGCCTGACGGGCGTATTCCCAAACGAGCACAACAAGGGGTATCTGCTGGCCAAGGCGCTGCGCACGCAGCACCGCATCGAACTCGGCCAGACCGAGGAGTAACGGCTCGCACGTCCAATAGCCGCGGCCGGCCCGCCTGAGCGCCGCCGCGTGCGTACGTCTTCCCCGTTGTAAGGACAAACCCTTATACTCTGGGCCGGTCGTTGGGCCGCATTGCCGGCTGCATGGCCGTATCGTTTTGGAATTCCTTATGAATCAACAACATAAAGACCTGTCCGCGCTTGCAAAAGCGTGGCTGTTCGTGCTGGGCGCCTGCATTCTGGCGGCCGGGCTCTTTTTCGGCTACCAGGGCGCACGCCTCGTGGCGCTGAATGGCAGCTGGTATTTCGCGATTTGCGGCGTCGTGCTTGCCGTCTCCGGCATCCAGATCGCGCGCCGCCGCGCCAATGGCGGCCTGTTGTACGCGCTGGCCCTGATCGGCACTGCCATCTGGGCGCTCATCGACGTCGGCCTGCAATTCTGGCCGCTCGTCTCGCGCCTTTTGGTGTTCGTGGGCTTCGGCATCCTGGTGGCACTGTCGCAGCCGCTGCTGCGCCGCGCGCAGAACCAGCCGGCCAGCCCCGCGCCGTCTCGCATCGCGGCTGCCGTGCTGGCGCTAGCCTTCATTGCGACGGTCGCCGGCATGTTCGTGCCGCACGCGCCCGTCTCGCAAGGCGAGACGCTGGCGCTCAAGCCCGTTGCCCCGGGCCAGGAGCAGAAGGACTGGGCGCATTACGGCAACACCGCCGGCGGCACGCGCTTCGCGGCGCTGGACCAGATCACGCGCGATAACGTCAAGGACCTGCAGGTCGCCTGGACCTATCGCACGGGCGATACACCCGTCAGCCCCGGTGGCGGCGGCGCCGAAGACCAGCAGACCCCGCTGCAGATCGGCAACCGCGTGTACCTGTGCACCCCGCACAACAACGTGATCGCACTTGATGCGACCACGGGCAAGGAACTCTGGAAGGTCGAGATCAACGCCAAGCAGAAGAAGTGGATGCGTTGCCGCGGCCTGGCCTATTTCGACATTGATGCGCCGCTGGAGCAGCCCACCGTCGACGGCGCGACGCCCGTCAAGGCCGTCAGCCTGGACACCGGCGCCGCTTGCCGCCGCCGCATCCTCATGAACAGCGTGACGCCCGAACTCATCGCGCTGGACGCCGACACGGGCGCGTTCTGCGCCGATTTCGGCAAAGCGGGCCGCGTGGACCTGCGCGCCGGCATGGGCAAGGGCGCCGACAAGGGCGAGTACTACCCGACCTCGGCCCCGACGCTGGCCGGCACGACCATCGTGATCGGCGGCCGCGTGGCGGACAACGTCAGCACCGACATGCCAGGCGGCGTGGTGCGTGGCTTTGACGTGATCACTGGCGAGCTGCGCTGGGCATTCGACCCGGGCAATCCGCAAGACAAGGCCGCGCCCGCCGAGGGCCAGACCTACACACGCTCGACCCCGAACGTGTGGGCGCCGATGTCGTACGACGCGCAATCGAACACGGTCTTCATGCCCGTGGGCAGCGCGGCCGTCGATCTGTGGGGCGTCAAGCACACCGCGCTGGACCGTAAATACGGCGCGTCGGTCCTGGCGGTCGACGCCACCACGGGCCAGGAAAAGTGGGTCTACCAGACCGTGCACGACGACCTCTGGGACTTCGACGTGCCCATGCAGCCGACCTTTGCCGATTTCCCCGTGGACGGCAAGAACGTGCCCGCGCTCGTCTTCGGCACCAAGGCCGGCCAGATCTTCGTGCTGGACCGCCAGACCGGCAAGCCGCTCACGCGCGTCGAAGAACGCAAGGTGCCGGCCGGCAACATTCCTGGCGAAACCTACTCGCCGACCCAACCCTTCTCGGTCGGCATGCCTTCGATCGGCGCCAACGACCTGAAGGAATCGGACATGTGGGGCGCCACGCCGTTCGACCAGCTGCTGTGCCGCATTCACTTCAAGTCCAAGCGCTACACCGGCCTGTTCACTCCGCCGGGCACCGACGCGTCGCTGAACCTGCCCGGATCGCTGGGCGGCATGAATTGGGGCGGTATTTCGATCGACCCGGTCAACGGCTACCTGTTCATCAACGACATGCGCGTCGGCCTGGAAGTGCAACTGGTCGAAGCCGGCGCCAACGCCAAGAAGGGCGACGGCAACGAAGCCGCCGCAATCCAGGGCCCCGTGGCCCTCGCCGGCACGCCCTACGCGATCAACGCCAAGGTGCGCTTCATGTCGCCGCTGGAAATCCCGTGCCAGGCGCCGCCGTTCGGCACGCTGACCGCCGTGGACCTGAAGACGCAGAAGATGGTGTGGCAGGTGCCGGTCGGCACCGTGCAGGACACCGGCCCCTTCGGCATGAAGCTGGGCCTGCCGATCCCCATCGGCATGCCCACCATCGGCGGAACGCTCGCCACCCAGGGCGGTCTCGTGTTCATCGCCGCCACGCAGGACTACTACCTGCGCGCCTACGACGCCGGCACCGGCAAGGAAGTGTGGAAGGTCCGTCTGCCGGTCGGCAGCCAGGGCACGCCCATCAGCTACAAGTCGACCGTCGATGGCAAGCAATACATCATCATCTCGGCCGGCGGGGCGCGCAATTCGCCCGACCGTGGCGACTATGTGATTGCCTACGCCTTGCCGGGCAAGGTGTAAGCCGCGCGGCAACGCAAGGATCTGGGCGCTCCTAGGAGCGCCCATTTTTTTGCAATCTAACCGCTGTGGCGATGCTTGCCGGTCTTGATGAACAAGTCGGAGAATGCCTCCCAGTCATTCAGATAAACGAAAAGCTCTCCCTCATCGCCTTCACACATCGCCGAACCTCGGCTGCTTTCCTCCCAGAATGCGTAGAAAGGGAGGCGACGGATGTCTTCAAGACGCACCAATCGGTCTTTCACGACGGGCAAGCCAAAGTAGGTTGTGGTCATTTCCCGAGCCTTGGTGATGTGCGCATTGGCCGCAAATTCCAGTGGGACGTCGCGTGCGCGGTGGGCGGCTATTGGTTCAACCGATCCTGGACAGACGGGATCAGCGGCCGGCGAGGAAAGATCTTATCTGTGAAGTGAATCGCCAAGAAGAGCTAAAGGCGGTAGTTCGGCCGCACTGCTTGGGGCGTACATGGCGAAACCTGGAGCGTTACGCCCGTCGAGCGCCATTGCGGGCATACGGCTAGGCCGATTCCGCCCGCCGCGCCAACTTGCGCGATGGGCAGCAGATCCTTGTCCGGATCGTAGGGCAGGGAAGGGAGCAACACGGGAATCAGCAGGATCGCGGCCGAGGGCGCGAACAGCGCAATCGGATTGCCCATAGCTGGACCCGCAGATCAAAACGGCATGAATCGCAGGAGTCGCCGGCATCGCCGTGGGCAATGGCGATGCCTTTTTGCTTCATTTCTTGCAGAAGAGTTCTGCGGAACATGGCGGAGATCGGCGGCTGGGCGATCGATACACTTTCAGGCGGAGACAACTGAAAAAGAGCAACATATGCCTATCGTCACACGCCGCCGCATGCTGCTGGGCAGCGCAGTCCTCAGCGCACTGTTTTCGTTCGGGGCTGCCGCGCAAACTGCTTATCCGTCGAAACCTGTCCGCCTCGTCGTCCCGTATCCACCGGGCGCCGCCACCGACGCCATCTCGCGGGCGTTCGCCCAACAACTGGGCACGATCATGGGCCAACCGGTCGTCGTCGAAAACCGGCCAGGTGCTGGCTCTGCCATCGGCATCATGGCCGTCAAGAACAGGCCCGCGGACGGATACACCTTGCTGGTCCACGCCGAAGGCTTCTACAGCGCAAAGATCACGACACCCGCCGCGGATTATG
>JAEYVD010000433.1 GCA_023432075.1 Pseudomonadota bacterium
CAGGCGGATTCCACAAGTATCCCAGAGGCACCGCCCGCGCCCACGGCGCAGGAAGCGGCGCCCGCCGCCGCGGCTGCTGAAGAGGCGCCCAAGCCCAAGCCGGTGCCGGTCACCGTGCGAGTGGACATCCGCCCTTGGGGTGAAGTGTGGATCAACGGCGTGGCGCGCGGCATCAGTCCGCCCGTGAAGGAACTCAAGCTGATTCCCGGCAAGTATCAGGTGGTCGTGCGCAACGCAGACCTGCCGCCTTTTCGCATGACCCTCGAGGTCAGACCAGGCAAGCCCGCGGTCATCTCGCACACCTTTCAATAGGGACGCGACCTACACCTTAGGCAGGTGCAGAATGAATTCGGAGCCTGCGCCGAGCTCGCTTTGCACCTCGATGCGCCCGCCGTGCCGGCTGGCCACGGTATGCACGAACGCCAGTCCCAGTCCCGCGCCGCCAACGTCGTCGCGGCTGTCGGCGCCGACACGCGCAAACGGCTCGAACAGCCGGGCCACGTCCTGCGCGGCGATGCCCTGGCCCTGGTCCTTGATGCGAACGCACCAGAAGCCGTGCTCCTCATCGATGCTGCAATCGACGCGCGTGCCGCTTGCGCTGTATTTGATGGCGTTGTCGACCAGATTGCAGAGCGCGCGCATCAGCAGCGTCTGCTCGCCCCGCGCGAAGGCGACCGGTAGCGGAACGCTGGCTTCCAACGTGATCCCGCGCTTGTTGGCCGACGGCCAGAGATCGTCGATGGCGTCCTGCAGCAGCGCGCCTAGATCCAGTTCGGTAGTGCTGATCGGCATCGAATCGGCGCGCGTCAGGTGCACGAAGTCGTCGACCAGCCTGAGCGTGCGGTTGGCCAGCAGCGCAATGCGCGAAAGCGTGTCGTGCGGAACTTCCCGTTGCCCGCCTTCCTGCGCCAGTTCCACCAGCGCGAGGATCGAGCTCTGCGGCGAGCGCATGTCATGCGAGATGAAGCGCAACGTCTCTTCGCGCTGCCGCTCTGCCTGACGGATGCTCGAAATGTCGGTCAGCGTGGCTACCGTGCCCGCGAACTGGCCTTCGGCCGTGTGGATGGGGGCGCACTTCAGGATCAGGTCGCGGCCCGCGCGGTCGCGCACTTCGAGGTCCGCGCTCCAGGGCGAGGCTGCATCGGCCGGGAGGCGGCCGCTCAGCGCATCGGCCACGCGCGCCCGCGCGGCGTCGTCGGCAAGGGTGTGTTCAAGCAGATGCGCCGCCGGCCGGCCGATGCGCGGCGCACGCATGCCCAGCCGCTGGAAGAACAGGATCGCGGCCTGGTTGCGAAACCGCACGCGGCCTTCCTGGTCGAAAACCAGCGTCGCATCGGGCATGCCGTCGAGCCCGTCAGCGAGGAACCGCCGCAGGTTGCGCACCCGCGCCAGTGCGCGCCGAAGTTCTCCGACCCGGCTCTCCAGCGAGGCGCTGGGATTGGCAAGCTGCACACGGGCTTCGTTCAGGATAGGCGGATATTCGCGCTGCAAACGCCGCAACTCCGTGTCCATATAGCGCAGCGCGGCTTCCTGGTTGCGCCAGCTCCAGAGCGGATAGCACAACGCCACGCCGGCCAGTGCCGCGGTAGGCGCGAACCACATATAGGCGTGGGCAAGCAGCAGCCACGCCGCGACCGGAATGGCGGCAAGCAGTGCAAGGGTGACGAGCAGCGCCTTCTTGGGCGCCAGGCGCCATAAGGCCAGGCAGGCCAGCAACACCGGTAGTGCCGCGAACAACGCGTTCCATCCAGCCGGCGGCCGTTGGAATGCAATGTCGTCGCGCGCGGCCTGCAGGACGTTGGCGACGATTTCCACGCCCGATATGCCGCTGGCATCGTGCGACACCGGCGTCGGGTAATCGTCGCCCAGACCGGTTGCCCAGGCGCCCACGAGCACGTACTTGCCGCGCAGATCTTCCGGCCGCAAGTCGCCCCGCAGCACGGCAAGGTAGGAAATGGTCCGCACATGGCCAGGGGGACCTGCATACGGAATCAGGATTCGGCCGTCGGCGTTGGCGTGCGCGAGCAGACGTTGCGCGCGGTCGGCTTCGCCGCCGACCTCCAGCATCGAGATGGCCAGGTGGTTGCGGCGGTCGCCGGCAAACTGCGCGGTGAGGGCGGCTTCGCGCACGACGCCGTCCGGATCGATGACGGCATTGATGAAGCCCGTCGCGGCGGACGCTTGCGCCAGTTCAGCAATGGGCAAACCGATGGCGGTTGGATTCTTCAGGTGGTCCAGCACCACCGGCAGCACGGTGTGTGCATTGCGCTGGATGCTGTCCGCAAGCATGGCGTCGTCGTCGGCATTGATCTTGTCGGGCTCGGCAAAGATGAGATCCAGGCCCACGGCGCGCGCGCCGTTCAATCGGTCGAGCAGGGCGGCGTGGATGGCGCGCCGCCATGGCCAGCGTCCCAGCGCGTCGATGCTGGCATCGTCGATCGCCACGACCAGGATGTCCGGATCGGCGGGCCGGCCCGTCAGCATGACCGCGCGGTCGTAGAAGACCTGGTCGAGACGGCCCAGGCCATTGAACGCGCCAAGAAATGCCGCCAACGCCGCCAGCGCCAACGTCAGCCACAGTCCGGACCGCCAGGACCTGTCGAGTGAGTCGGCGGCGTCGGCCATGGCGGTTGCCTTACTTAGTAAGCCGTCAGCGTCACAAGGCCGCCGGTGCCGCTGTTCACACCGAGCCCGTACGACGTCATCAGCATGTTCGCGCCCTCGAACGGCCGGACCGAATCCGTTCCGTGCAGGCCGATGGCATCGACGGCGCGCACCGACACGTAGAACGTGCCCGGGCCGGGGGCGGAAAAGCGGATGTCAGGCGTCGGAAAGCTGGCGGAGGAGACGGGCAGCACGCCTTCGGCGTCGCGCGAGACGCGCACCAGATAGCTTTGCGCGCCGTCGACCGGGGCAAACGGAATCGACCATGTACTGCCCGCGCGCACCGGCTCGCCCAATTGCGGCGCCGCCAGCAGCGGGCGCACGCCTGACATGGCGCCGTCCGCGCCCACGGCGGCGCCGAACCCTTGCGCCACGGCGACCGGCTTGGCGGGCGCGTCGCCGGGTGCATGCGCCTGCAGGCGCACACTTCCTTGCAGCACTTCGCTATGGACGCCCTGCGCGCTGCTCTGCACGCGAAAACGCGTTCCGCGCACGCCCGTCACCGCAACCGGCGTGCGGATCTCGAAACGGCCAACGCCCTGGCCGGACGGCGCAACGCTGGATTCCACGCTGCCGCGGCGCACGTTGATCACCGAATCCGTCAGCGCGGTGCCCTCGAATTGGCGCAGGCGGGTCAGGTCGACGGCGCCGCTGGACGGCAGCATAAGGCGGGATCCGTCGGCAAGTTGCAGCGTGACGAAACCGTCGGGGGCGGTTTCGAGCGTGCTGCCTTCGGTCACGGGCGTGCCGGGCTGCACCGGTGCGCCATTCAGGACGGCGCGGCCGCTGACGTGCACCACCTGCGCCTGCGCGTCGCGCACCGGAATCATGGCCAGCGGGATATGCAGTTCCAACCCGATGGGCAGCGATTCGGGCGTGACCACCTTGTTGATCGTCTGCAGCCGGTTCCAGTTGGCCTGGTTGCGGGTGTACTGCGTGGCCAATTCAATCAGCGTATCGCCGGGCCGGACGCGGTGGATGAAGTCGTCGCCCAATGCGCCCGCCGGCTGGCTGCGCGCGGGGGCGGCCAGCGTGATGCAGGAAACCAGGGCAAGCAGATAAAGCGCGCGGAAGCGGCTCATGGCAAACGATTCTCCAGGGAGTCGGACGACGCTGCTACAGCGTAAGGTTCTGGCCGTCGTCGGTCGGGCTGACCAGCTCAAGCCGGTAGCCAAGTGCATAAGAGGAGGTCAGCCGCACGCCGTGCTGGGGACGAAGCTGGAGCTTTTGCCGGATGTTCGACAAATGGGTGTCCAGCGTGCGCGAGGTGGCGGGGATTTCACGGTTCCAGACGCACTCGGCGAGCACGTCGCGCGACATCAGCCGGCCAACGTTGCGAAAGAACAGCAGCGCCAGTTCGAATTCCTTCGGCGCCAGCGTAATGGCCTCGTCGTCCAGCGTAATGATGCGTGCGGCGGGATCGACGCGGTATCGCGCGACTTCGATGGTCTGGTCTACGGGTTCGGCGATCTGGCTGCGTCGCAGCAGCGCCGCGACCCGAGCCAGCAGCTCCAGGGGACGCATCGGCTTGACGATGTAGTCGTCGGCGCCCGCGCGCAGGCCTTCGACCAGGTCATCTTCGGCGGAGCGGTTGGTCAGGAAAATCACGGGGATGCGCGCGCCGATGTGGGTGCGCAACCACCGGACTACGTCGTCGCCGTCGATGTCGGGCAGGTGCCAGTCCAGCAGCACCAGGTCGAACGCTTCAGTGCGCAGAGCCGCGAGCAGATCGCGGCTCTGGTGATAACTGGTGCAAGCATAGCCGGCGGCGGTCAGAACTTGCTGGATGCGTCGAGCCTGGTCCAGGTCGTCTTCCAGCGACGCGATTTTCATTAGACGAGTTCTCGCGAAAGTTGGCTGCGCAGGCGCGCGTATGGCGACCTAGCAAAACGAAGGGGCGGGATTTATGTAAACGAATGATAACTCGGGAAAACCCTTCCGCGGCTACGTTATGGCAAGAACTGTCAAACATTGCAAAGTTGACGAATCTTGACTGGAGTTGTTGCGTTAACGAACGCCACACTGTTCCAACGACGTCACCAGCCGCGACACAGTAGGCGGTGCAAGGGGAGGGAACGCAGACCGGAACAGATATGAATCAATTGCGCATACTTGTGATGTCTCCGGACGAGGCCGTACGGGGTTCGTCCGTGTCCAACTTGTTGCAGGCCGGCATCTCGGCCCGCGGCTGCTCAACTTCGCTGGAATTGTTTGGCCTGCTCAGTGGCGGGCAGTTTGACGCCGTGGTCCTGGACATCGGCGCATCCTGCGAAATCGGTTACGCCCTTATCGCCCGCTTGCATGGCTCCGCGCCGCTAGGCATCGTGGTCGTCGGCAAGGGCATGTCGGTGGACAACCGGCTGCGCTGCCTTCAGAGCGGCGCCGATGCGTGTCTGCCGGACCCGCAGGATCCCCGCGAACTCGTCTGCATCTTGCTCGCGCTCGCGCGCCGGCTGCCGGCCGCCGCAAAGACGGCAGCCGACCATGAGCCGGGCAGCGGACGATGGGAGCTGCGCGACCAGGGCTGGACGCTGGTTGCGCCGACCGGCGTGACGCTCTCCTTGTCCGCCAACGAACGCCTCATCGTTCGGACCTTGCTGAACGTGGCCGGCAAGGCCGTGGGCCGCGACGTGCTGGGCAGCGAATTGCAGCTTGAAGGGGGCGCGGTGCGCGCCAGCAGCGCGCGCAGCATCGACGTCATCGTTAGCCGATTGCGGCGCAAGGCCGAGCAAGCCGGCGTGGTGTTGCCGATCCGCACCGTCTATGGCAGCGGCTATCTATTTACGGACCGGTAAACGCGGGAGGCAGTACACTGCTCCAAGCCTGATCGCGGCTCAGGGATTGCCCGCAAGTCGCGCCGGGGCCGCTGCTGGCGTTCAACGCCGGATCTGCCCGTTACGTGGCCCCAATTTTCGTCAGCGGCCGCCATCTGCACGGCTTTTCGCGGCAACGCGCCGCTTGGCGACACTTACAAAATACTTTGACAGCAGTCCTTTATCTCAGTTATGCTAAAGGGCTTACTGCTTTATTTCGCGCGCAAAATCTGCACGCTCAGGCAGACAGTTCAGGATCAAAGCCGAAGGTGCGTCACGAGCCTTTTGTCCTTGATCCAGCTAGTGGCAACTGTTTTTCTGGCTGCATCCGGTTTTGTGCGTTTGTCATGGTTTGTTGGCAAGCCCGCTCTTTTACGTATTTGAACGTTTGAGGCGGTTTTGCGCGAACTGCCTTCTCCGAAAAGCTCACCCGCTCCAGGAGACGAGTACGTAAGTACTTACCAGTGGTACGTAAAAGGGATTTCAAAGGTCATGCCTACCATTAGCCAACTCGTGCGCAAGCCGCGCGAAGTCAGCATCATCAAAAG
>JAEYVD010000501.1 GCA_023432075.1 Pseudomonadota bacterium
GGCACGGGCAGGCCCTGTTCGCGCGCCAGTTCGGCGATACGCCGCGCGGCGGCGGGCGGATTGGCCGCGCCGAAATTGCTGACGATGTTGATGCCGTGGCGCAGGCAATCGGCCAGGATCGGCCCCACCAGCTCGTCCAGCAGCGGTTCATAGCCGCGGTTCGGGTCGTCGTTGCGAGCCAGCTGCGCCAATGCCAAGGTGCGTTCGGCCAGCGTCTCGAAGATCAACGTGCCGCCGCCTTGCGCGGCCAGGGTGCGGACCACGGCCGCGGCGCCATCGCTGCGGTCGCCGGAAAATCCGGAGGCGCAGCCGATGAGCAAGGGAGATTGAGACATGAGCAGTCCAGGCGCGTTCAGGGGTTGGGACGACTATAGGCAAGGCGCGATCATCCGTAAAATAGAAAAATCGGATCGATTAATACAAGAAACCCATGAATCTATCGTCCCGCCAATTGCGCGCTTTCGTGGCGCTGGCCGATGAACGGCACTTCACGCGCGCCGCGCAGCGCTGCCACCTGACGCAGCCGGCGTTCAGCGCGCTGATCCGGTCACTGGAAGACAGCGCCGGCGTGCGGCTCTTTGACCGCAATACGCGGCATGTGGAACTGACCGCCGAAGGCCGCGTGTTGGATGCGACCGCGCGCCGGCTGCTGGCGGACATGGACCTGGCAATGGGCGACCTGCGCGACTTGGCGGACCGGCGTCGGGGCAGGGTGACGCTGGCCGCGCTGCCCTCGCTGGCGGCGGGCTGGCTGCCCGAACTGCTGGCGCGCTTTCAGCACGAGCATCCGGGCATCGTGCTGGATCTGCGGGACGCCTTGCTCGATCCGTGCCTGGATATGGTCCAAAGCGGCGTGGCCGATTTTGCCGTGGCCTCGCGGCGGCCGGACATGACGGATCTGGACAGCGAGTTCCTGCACGCGGACCGCTACTTTCTGGTGTGCCGCGCGGACCATCCCCTGGCCGGCCAGCCCCGCGTGCGGCTGCGCGACGTGCTGCGCCATCCCATCATCCAGCTTGCACGCGGCAGCAGTGTGCGCAAACATCTGGACGAAGCGTTGGGCGCCGAAGCGCCGTTGCCCGTTTTTGAGGTCGAGCACCTGGCGACCGTCACGGGCCTGGTGCGGGCAGGACTGGGCGTGTCGGTCGTGCCCGCCATGACGCTTTTTCATTTCCGCAGCGACGATCTGCGGATCGTGCCCCTGGCGGGCCGCGCATTGACGCGGCCGCTTTACCTGGTGCGCCGCAAGGGCCGCAGCCTGTCGGTGGCCGCACAGGCGTTGGCGGATCTGCTGATCGCGAACCGCGGCGATATTGGCGGTGCCGGACATCCGGCGGGTGCACAGGATCAGACCTAGGCCTTCTTTACGGCAATCCGCCACTTTCGCAAACGTCTATTGCTGATTAAACTTCGATAGTTGTAGCTTCTATCCGTCACCAGAAGGATTCCGCCCATGAGCAAGCAAATCATTCATACCGACAGCGCGCCCGCCGCCGTTGGCCCTTACTCGCAAGCGGTTGCCGTCAGCGGCACCAAGACTGTCTACCTCTCGGGCCAGATCGGCCTGGAGCCCGGCACCGGCGACCTTGTCTCTGAAAACTTCGACGCGCAGGTGCGTCAGGCGTTTGCCAACATGCAGGAAGTCATCAAGGCTGCAGGCGGCACGCTGGACAACGTGGTCAAGCTCACGCTGTTCCTGACCGACCTGGGCAAGTTCACGGCCGCCAACGCCATCATGGCCGAGATCATCCCGCAGCCGTTCCCGGCGCGCTCGACGATCGGCGTGGCCAGCCTGCCCAAGGGCGCCCAGTTCGAAGTCGAAGCGATCATGGTCCTGTAAGGCGCGCCCGGACGTTTCATACCAGGGGTTCGTTCCTACATGCCGGCCGCAGCCGTGGCCTCCAAACGTACCGGCGCCGACAAGAACGGCGCCGGCAAAGCGATGACGGATACGGAGCGCAAGCTTCGTAACCTGGGCTTGGTGCTGCCCGAGGATTTCGTGCTGCACCTGCCGCTGCGCTACGAAGACGAAACGCGCGTCATCCCGATCAGCTCACTGCGCCCGGGCTTTGCCGGGCAGGTCGAAGGCGAGATCACCAAATCCGAGGTCCTGTACCGGCCGCGGCGCCAGCTGACCGCCACCTTGGCGGACGACAGCGGCGAACTGCAATTGCGCTGGCTGAACTTCTACCCCAGCCAGCAGAAACAAGTCACCGTCGGCAAGCGGCTGCGCGCCCGTGGCGAAGTGCGCGGCGGGTTGTTCGGACGCGAGATGGTGCATCCACGGCTGACCAACGCCGATTCGCCGCTGCCGACCGCCCTGACGCCCGTTTACCCCACCACTGAAGGATTGCCGCAGCCGGCGTTGCGGCGCGCCATCGCGCAGGCGCTCAATACCGCGGACCTGTCCGACACGCTTCCGGACGAGGCGCGGGCCCGCTACGACCTGCCGCCTTTCGAGCCCGCCATCCGTGCGTTGCACACGCCTGCGCAGGGCGAATCCGAACAGGCCTTGCTGGATCGCGTGCACCCGGCGTGGCGGCGGATCAAGTTCGACGAACTGCTGGCGCAGCAGCTGTCGCTTGCCGCCGCCCGGGCGGCGCGCCGCATCAAGGAAGCCGAGTCGCTGCCGGCGCAGAACGGGGCAGGGGGTCTGGTCGCCCGGTTGTACGAAACGCTGCCGTTCAAGCTGACCGGCGCGCAGCAGCGCGTCGTGCAGGAGATCTCGGCGGACCTTGCCAAGCCGTATCCCATGCACCGCCTGTTGCAGGGCGACGTGGGCAGCGGCAAGACCGTCGTGGCCGCCATCGCGGCCGCGCAGGCCATTGCAGGCGGCGCGCAGGTGGCGCTGATGGCGCCCACGGAAATCCTGGCCGAGCAGCACTTTCGCAAGCTGGTGTCCTGGCTGCAGCCGCTGGGCGTGAATGTCGCGTGGCTGAGCGGCAGCCTTTCGGCCAAGGCCCGCCGGGAAGCCGCCGCTGCGGCGGCCGACGGCAGCGTGCAGCTGGTCGTCGGCACGCAGGCGCTGATCCAGGACCATGTCGAATTCCACCGGCTGGGCCTGTCCATCGTGGACGAGCAGCATCGCTTCGGCGTCGGCCAGCGCCTTGCCCTCACGCGCAAGGGCGAAACCGTGCGCGGCCGCATCGTGCCGCATCAGCTCAACATGAGCGCCACGCCCATTCCCCGCACGCTGGCCATGACGTTCTTCGCGGACCTGGACGTGTCCGTGATCGACGAACTGCCGCCCGGACGCAGTCCCGTGGTGACCAAGCTGGTCTCCGACGCGCGCCGGGAAGAGGTCATTGCCCATATCGCGCAGGCGGCGCGCGGCGGCCAGCAGGCCTATTGGGTCTGTCCTTTGGTCGAGGAAAGCGAGGCCCTTGAACTGCAGACCGCGGTCGACACCTACGAAGGCATGCGCGCCGACCTGCCGGACCTGCGGATCGGCCTGGTGCACGGCCGCCTGCCGCAGGCCGAGAAGGCGTCGGTAATGCAGGCTTTCCGCGACGGCGAGATCGACCTGCTGGTCGCCACGACCGTCATCGAAGTCGGTGTGGACGTGCCGAACGCGTCGTTGATGGTGATCGAACACGCCGAGCGCTTCGGTCTTGCCCAGCTGCATCAGTTGCGCGGGCGGGTCGGGCGCGGCACGGCCGAGTCCGTTTGCGTATTGCTCTACCAGACGCCGCTGTCCCAGGTTGCGCGAGAACGCCTGCGCGCCATGTTCGAAACCTCCGACGGCTTTGAGATCGCGCGCCGCGACCTGGAGCAACGCGGTCCTGGCGAATTCCTGGGAACGCGCCAGTCCGGCATGGCGCTCCTGCGCTTTGCGGACCTGGAAACCGACGCCGCGATTGCCGAAGACGCGCGCGACGCCGCCGTGTGGCTGCGCGCCGAGCATCCAGACGCCGTCCAGGCCCATCTGGCCCGCTGGATGCGCGGCCGCGAAGACTTCCTGCGGACCTGACATGCGGCCCGACATTCACCTTGAATCCTCTACCGCCGGCCTCGGAGCCGGCGCATAACCCCGGGGGCGTAGTCCACCATGACTCTCACCGAACTGAAGTACATCGTCGCCGTCGCCCGCGAGCGGCACTTCGGCCGCGCGGCCGAGGCCTGTTTCGTCAGCCAGCCGACGCTGTCCGTGGCCATCCGCAAGCTGGAAGACGAATTGGGCGTGACTCTGTTCGAGCGCGGCGGCTCCGAGGTCGGGGTGACGCCCATCGGCCAGCGCATCGTCGCGCAGGCGCAGAAGGTGCTGGAAGAAAGCGCCAGCATCAAGGAGATCGCCCGGCAAGGCCACGACCCGCTGGCCGGCCCGCTGCGCGTTGGCGTCATCCACACGATCGGTCCGTACCTGCTGCCCAAGCTGGTGCCCGTGCAGATCGGCCGCACGCCGCAGATGCCGCTGCTGCTGCAGGAGAACTTCACGGTGCGGCTGGTGGAACTGCTGCGCCAGGGCGAAATCGATTGCGCCATCATGGCCTTGCCGTTGCCCGAAGCCGGCCTGGTCATGCAGCCGCTCTACGACGAGCCCTTCGTCGTGGCGGTGCCCAACGACCATGAACTGGCCAAGCGCAAGGCCATCGATGCCCAGGATCTGAAGCAGCAGACCATGCTGCTCCTGGGCAGCGGCCATTGCTTCCGCGATCAGGTGCTTGAAGTCTGTCCCGAACTGTCGCGCTTCTCGGCCGCCAGCGATGGCATCCAGCGCACCTTCGAAGGGTCCTCGCTGGAAACCATCCGGCACATGGTTGCGGCCGGCATCGGCGTCACCGTGCTGCCCGTCACCGCCGTGCCCGAGCACCCGCCCGCCAACAGCCTGTTGCGCTACCTGCCGTTTGAAGGCCACGTGCCGGAACGCCGCGTGGTGCTTGCCTGGCGGCGCAGCTTCCCGCGCCTGGCGGCAATCGAGGCGCTGGCGCAGGCCGTGTATGAATGCGATCTGCCGGGCGTGAAGATGCTGGCCGGCGAAGCGGCCGCGGTGCAGGATTGAGCGGGGGCGGCCGCCGGTGCGCGAGGCGTCTTTGCCCCGCGTCAATCGGTCGCAGTCCACATTGAGAACGGCGCTGCCACAACGCCTGTTCTGTCGTATTTGCAGTGGTATTCTTATTTCCGCCTTTTTCCATAGGAGCTAGCAATGGCCAAGTCCACCAAGAAGACCTCGAGCGTTCCGCGCATCAACATCGGTATTTCGGACAAGGACCGCGCCGCGGTTGCCGGCGAACTGTCCAAGTTGCTGGCCGATTCGTACACGCTGTACCTGATGACGCACAACTTCCACTGGAACGTCACGGGGCCCATGTTCAACACGCTGCATCAGATGTTCATGACGCAGTACACCGAAGAATGGACCGCGCTGGACAGCATCGCCGAACGTATCCGCGCGCTGGGCCACTACGCGCCGGGCACGTATCGCGAATACGCCAAGCTGTCCTCGATCGCCGAGCCGGACTCGGTGCCGGACGCGCTGGAAATGGTGCGCCTGCTGGTCGACGGCAACGAATCGGTCGCCAAGACCGCGCGTGCCGCCTTTGAAAAGGCCGACGCCGCCAACGACCAGCCCACGGCCGACCTGCTGACGCAGCGTCTGGACGTGCATGAAAAGAATGCGTGGATGCTGCGCAGCCTGCTGCAGTAACCCCGATGGCCGTCTTCCCGCCAGGGAAGCGGCCGGTGCATTACGCGCCCAACAAAGTGGCCGTCCAGATTGGACGGCCATTTTGTTGCGTGCGGCGCTAGCCTCAGAAGTCGTACATCGGCACGGGCGGGATGCGCTTGGGCGGCGGGGGAATTCGCCAGGATGCTCTGCGCCGAAGCGCGCCCAGCAGCTTGAGCCCCTGCGGCCAGTCGGCGAGCCCGCTTTCGGCATTGATATGGCCGGCGCCAGGCAGTACGACGATGCGGCTGCCCCAATCGGCGGCGAAGGCATGCGCGCGTTCCAGCGTGCAAAAAGGGTCGTTGTCGCTGGCAACGACCACGCTTTGGAAGGAGAGCGGCTGGCGTGCGATGGGCGCGAAGCCGCGCAGGCACGCCGGAGCGTCCTGTCTTTCGACGTCGGCCGGCGCGACCAGCAGCGCGCCGGCGACCTTGGCGCGCAGCGGCACCGGCAGCGACGCGCTGATCAGGCAGCCAAGGCTGTGCGCCACAAGCAGGACCGGACTGCGGGCTTCGTCCACCTCGGCCGTCAGGCGGGATATCCAATCGGCCGCGGACGGGTTTTCCCAGTCGTGCTGCTCGATCCGCCGGGCGTTGGGCAACAAAGCCTGCCACCGGGATTGCCAGTGATCGGGGCCGGAGTTTTTCCAGCCCGGGACGATTATCGGTTGGAGTCTCATGCGGCACATGATGCCGCCGCGCGTTAGTAACTCAAACGAATTAATGGTCTTTTGCATATACGGCGTTCGGAATAAGCCGAGGCGCCCCGCAGCATGCCGCAGTGCATCACAAAACCGCGGAAAACCCTGCGCAAACCCGGCTAAAAGCCGCGATATTTCAGTGTATGCTTGCCGTGCAAATGCACCCGCCAACGGGCACGACATCTACGTTATCCGGCCGTCAGCCCGTTGATGGATCAACGATTACAAGTCATTCGAGGAGTCCACTCATGAAGCCAGTATTCCGTCTGACCCCGGTCATCGCAGCGCTGGGCGTCGCCGCTGGTTTGACGTTGGGCGCGGCCGCGCACGCGCAGACCATCAAGATCGGCGTCGTCGGTCCCACCACCGGTGCGGTCACGCAGTATGGCGATATGGTCCGTGAAGGGGTCGATACCGCGGTCGAGCGCATCAACGCCGCCGGCGGCGTCAACGGCAAGAAGCTGGAAACCGTGGTGATCGACGACGGCTGCGAACCCAAGCAGGGTCCCAACGCCGCCAACCGCGTCGTCAACAGCAAGATCGGATTCGTCGTGGGCCACGTGTGCTCGGGCGCCACCATCGCCGCCGCCGACATCTACAACAACGAAGGCGTGGTCATGGTCACCCCGTCGGCCACGTCGCCGGCCCTGACCGACGGCAAGAACTACGAGTTCATCTTCCGCACCATCGGCCGCGACGACCAGCAAGGCCCCGCCGCCGCCAAGTTCATCCTGGACAAGATCAAGCCCAAGAAGGTCGCCGTGCTGCACGACAAGCAGTCGTATGGCCAGGGCATCGCCACCGCGGTCAAGAACGACCTGGAAAAGGGCGGCGTGACCGTCGCCGTGTTTGAAGGCATCAACGCCGGCGACAGCGACTACTCGGCGGTCATCACCAAGCTCAAGAGCCAGGGCGTGGACTTCGTCTACTACGGCGGCTACCACCCCGAAATGGGCCTGCTGCTGCGCCAGGCGGCCGAGCAGGGCGTGAAGGCCAAGTGGATGGGTCCGGAAGGCACGGGCAACCCGGACATCAACGCCATTGCGGGCGACGCCGTCGAGGGCATGCTGCTGACGCTGCCGGCTGACTTCACGCAGAACGCCGCCAACGCCGACATCGTCAAGGCGTTCCAGGCAAAGAAGCGCAATCCCAGCGGCGCATTCCAGATGACGGCCTACGCGGCCACGCAGGTCATCGCGGACGGCATCAAGGGCGCGGGTTCCGACGATCCGACCAAGGTCGCCAAGTACCTGCATGCCAATTCCTTCGATACGCCGATCGGCAAGGTGTCGTGGAACAAGCAGGGTGACCTGACGAACTTCGAGTTCGACGTGTTCACCTGGCACAAGGACGGCTCCAAGACCGTCTACAAGTAACGCGCCACGGGGCGGGCCGTTACCGGCCCGCCGCACAAAAAAACCGGGCCGCAAGCACATTGCTTGCGGCCCGGTTTGTCATTGCGCGTCAGGGAAGGCGTGACCTTCCCGCAGGCTTACAGGCCCTGGACGCGGCGGCCGGTGTCGGCCTCGAACCAGTGCAGCGGGTGGCGGCCGTCCGGACCCACGTTGACCTGCATGCCGACCTTGGCGGACGACTCGGACAGCTGGCGCGTCGTGCAGCGCACGACCAGCGTGCTCTTGCCGCAGCGGCAGTGAACAAGCTGTTCCGAGCCCAGCGTTTCGACCATTTCGACTTCGGCGGGGATGCCCTGCGTGTTCAGCAGCATGTGCTCGGGACGCATGCCCATGATGACCTTGCGGCCGCGCACTTGCGAAGGCACCTGCAGCGGCGAGATTTCGAGCTGGTTGCCGTCGGAGGTCTGCACGGTGCCGTCGCCGGACACCTGGACTTCCATCAGGTTCATGGGCGGCGAGCCGATGAAGCCGGCCACGAACGTCGAAGCGGGCTTTTCGAAGACTTCCATCGGCGTGCCGATCTGCTCGGGCACGCCCTGGTACATGACGATCATGCGGTGCGCCAGTGTCATGGCCTCGACCTGATCGTGGGTCACGTACAGACTGGTGGTGCCCAGGCGGCGGTGCAGCTTCATGATCTCAAGGCGCATCGCCACGCGCAGCTTGGCGTCCAGGTTGGACAGCGGCTCGTCGAACAGGAACACCTTGGGTTCGCGCACGATGGCGCGGCCCATGGCCACGCGCTGGCGCTGGCCGCCCGAGAGGGCGCGCGGACGGCGGTCCAAGAGGTGTCCCAGTTCCAGGATCTGCGCGGCGGCGTCGACGCGCTTCTTGATTTCGTCCTTGGAGAACTTGCGGATCTTCAAGCCGTAGGCCATGTTCTCGAACACGGTCATGTGCGGGTAGAGCGCGTAGTTCTGGAACACCATCGCGATGTCGCGCTCGGCGGGTTCCAGCGTGTTGACGACCTTGTCGTCAATGACGATGTCGCCGCTGGTCACGGTTTCCAGGCCGGCGACCATGCGCATCAGCGTGGACTTGCCGCAGCCCGAGGGGCCGACGATGACGATGAATTCGCCGTCCTTGACATCCATGTCGATGCCATGGATGACCGGCACGTTGCCGGCGTAGGTTTTCTTGACGTTGCGGAAGCTGAGAGTAGCCATGAGTTATTCGTGTTCAGAGTCGTGTTAGGGTGGGCGCGGGTGGGGCGGCGTTACTTCTCAGTGTCGACCAGACCCTTGACGAACCACTTCTGCATCAGGATGACGACCAGCGCCGGCGGGATCATTGCGAGCATGGCGGTGGCCATGGTGATGTTCCATTCGGTCACGCTGTCGCCGCCGCTGATCATCCGCTTGATGCCGATGACGACGGGATACATGTCTTCCTGCGTGGTGACGAGCAGCGGCCACAGGTATTGGTTCCAGCCGTAGATGAACTGGATCACGAACAGTGCGGCAATGCTGGTCTTGGACAGGGGCAGCAGCACGTCGCGGAAGAATCGCACGGGCCCTGCGCCGTCGATGCGGGCGGCCTCGATGAGCTCGTCCGGCACCGTCAGGAAGAACTGGCGGAACAGGAACGTTGCCGTGGCCGACGCGATCAGCGGCAAGGTCAGGCCCGCGTAGCTGTTGAGCAGGCCCAGATCGGCCACGACCTTGTAGGTGGGCGCGATGCGGACTTCGACCGGCAGCATGAGCGTGACGAAGATCATCCAGAAAAAGAACATGCGGCCGGGGAAGCGGAAGTACACGACCGCGAATGCAGACAGCAGCGAGATCGCGATCTTGCCGATCGAGATTGCCAGCGCCATGATCAGGCTCACGTACATCATGCGGCCGACGGGTGCGCCGGACGAACCGCCCGACGAGCCGCCGAAGAGGGCCTTCATGTAGTTGTCCACGAAGTGCGGACCGGGAATCAGGGACATCGGCGCTTGAGCGACTTCCTGCGCGGTCTGGGTGGACGCGACGAAAGTGACGTAAAGCGGAAATGCCACCATCGCCACGCCGCAGAGCAGAATGACGTGGGCCAGAATATCCAGCCAGGGACGGCGTTCAACCATTGTTATCAGCCTCGAACAAAATCAATACTGCACTTTGCGGTCGACGTAGCGGAACTGCACGACCGTCAAGGCAATCACAATGAACATCAGGACGACGGACTGGGCGGCGGACGAACCGAGATCCAGGCCGCGGAAGCCGTCGCTGTACACCTTGTAGACCAGGATCGAGGTCGACGTGCCGGGCCCGCCCTGCGTCGTCGTGTCGATCACGGCGAAGGTGTCGAAGAATGCATAGATGATGTTGACCACCAGCAGGAAGAAGGTGGTGGGCGACAGCAGCGGGAAGACGATGGTCCAGAAGCGGCGCGCGGGGCTGGCGCCGTCGATGGCGGCGGCTTCGATGAGCGAGCGCGGAATCGATTGCAGGCCGGCCAGGAAGAACAGGAAGTTGTACGAAACCTGCTTCCAGACGGCGGCGACGATCACCAGGATCATGGCCTGGTTGCCGTCAAGGCGCGGGTTCCAGTCCACGCCCGACTTGCGCAGGGCCACGGCCAGGATGCCGACGGAAGGCGAAAACAGGAACAGCCACAGCACGCCGACGACGGCGGGCGCCACGGCATACGGCCAGATGAGCAGGGTCTTGTAGAGCCCGGCGCCGCGAATCACGCGGTCGGCCATCACGGCCAGCACCAGCGATACGCCAAGGCCAACACCGGCCACCAGCACCGAGAACACGGCGGTGACGCGGAACGAATCCAGGTAGGCCTGCTGCGAGAACAGGTCCATGAAGTTGTCCAGGCCGACGAACTGCGAGGACAGACCGAAGGGATCTTCAAGGCGCAAGGACTGCCACATGGCTTGTCCGGCAGGCAGGAAGAAGAACACCACGGTAATGATCAGCTGCGGCAGGAGCAGCAGATAGGGCAAGGTCTTGTGCCCGAATACAACGCGTTTTTCCATAGGGGGAACCCAAGGTACAGAAAAGCGGCGGTTGA
>JAEYVD010000517.1 GCA_023432075.1 Pseudomonadota bacterium
GCGACAGCACGGCGACGCGATCGCAGACCTCGCGCACGACTTCCATCTGGTGCGTGATCATGACCACGGTCACGCCGGTCTTGCGGTTGATGTCGCGCAGCAGCGCCAGGATGTTGTGCGTGGTTTCCGGGTCCAGCGCGGACGTGGCTTCGTCGCTCAGCAGCACGTCCGGATTGTTGGCCAGCGCGCGGGCGATGCCGACACGCTGTTTCTGGCCGCCGCTGATCTGGCTGGGATAGCGGTCGCGCAGGTGTTCCAGGCCGACCAGCGCCAGCAGACGTTCCACGCGTGCCGGGATCTCGGCCTTCGCCACGCCCGCGATTTCCAGCGGAAGGGCCACGTTGCCGTAGACCGTGCGCCGCGACAGCAGGTTGAACCCCTGGAACACCATGCCGATGCGGCGGCGCTGTTCGCGCAACTGCGCTTCGGTCAGGCCGGTCAGCGCCTGGCCGCCGATGGAGATGTTGCCTTGGTTGGGACGTTCCAGCAGATTGATGCACTGGACCAGCGTGCTTTTACCGGCCCCACTGGGACCGATGATGCCGAAGACCTCGCCCTGCTCGATGTGCAGGTTGATGCCGCGCAGCGCCTGGAATTCCCCGTGCGGCGTGGCGTAGGTCTTGGATAGGTTCTCGATGTGAATCATGGCAAGCGATTTTGTATCTTTTCTCTTCTAAAGAGAACGACCGTTTTTTCCATTTTTAATAACTACAAGTAATATAAATTGCCAGCCCGGCGCCGCGAGGCTTTTCGAAAGCCGCGCAAACGCCTCGACAAATGGCGAACCGGCAAAGACACAAAGGGCAGCCGGGAAGGAAAGCCTTCCTGACTGCCCTTTCTTTTCGGCGGCCGGCTTGCGGCCGATCCGGGTTCAGCGTGCGCGCGAGATGCGGACTTCCGCGCCGCGGCGCTTCACTTCCAGGCCTTCGGACGGCGAGATCCGCAGTCCTTCCAGCCCCTTGATGTAGCTCGAACCCTGCATCTGCATCACGCGGATCTTATTGCGCATGACGACCGGGTTATGCACCGGCATGCCGAACATCCAGACCTCGTCCAGGATGCGGGCCGAGTTGAACTCGCCCGTATGCTGCGCGGCGGGGCCGAGACAGAGCATGTGACCTTCGCGGCCAAACACCGGGAACTGGCCAAGCTCGCAATCGATGGTCCAGGTGGTGCCGCCCTCGTAGCGATGGCCGGTGTTCAGATCCCACCACGCCTCGCCCTTGGGCAGATACACGCGCACCTGATTGCCCGGTTCGGTGACCGGCGCCACCAGCAGGGCCGGACCCAGCAGGTATTGCAGATCCCATTCGTGGGCGTGCGGATCGTTCGGGAACGACAGCGCCATGGAGCGTTGCACCGGCAGACCGGTGCGGGCCGAGTCCTCGATGGCGCCCAGCACATAGGGCACCAGGCGGTAGCGCCACTGCATCCAGGTCTTGGCGTGGGACAGGGTTTCGTCGCCGAAATCCCAGGGCATCAGCCCTTCCACGCCCTGAAAGGCAAAGTTGGCCGAGAACACGCCAGCGGTCAGCCAGCGCAGGTAGAGCTCAGCCGTCATGCCGGCGCGGTCACGGGCGGCCGAACCAATGTTGTGCACCTGGACAGGCACGCCGCTGGAACCAATCGACAGGGACGTGCGCAGCGTGTGGCGCAGGCCTTCCCAGGTGTTGTCCACCTGAGGACCCACCTGCCACGGCAGGCGCTGGGCCGCCGGGAACAGGTCCGCGCTGGGCACGACGCCTTCAGGCGGTACCTTCAGGCCGGCCACCGCGTCGAACAGCGCGCGGCGCACCAACAGGGGATACATCGTGCGCAGCGCGGGACCGGTCTCGCCGTTGCGGGCGGTCACACCATCGGGGATGGCGATCTGCGCGTCGCAGGCTGGCGCGTCCAGACCGTCTTCCACCAGTTGGCGGTGGCGCTCGACCCACAGGTTGTAGATGTCACGGTAGGTCAGGTCCAGCAGGCCGTAAGGCTGGCCGGACGTGGCGGCGTTGCCGTCGAACACCTGGGCAGCGCCGTCATCCTTGGTCAACAGCCAGCCGCGGTCTTCCAGCTCTTCAAAGAGCGGACTGGTCTTGATGACGCCGGGAAAGCCGGAGGCCGCCACATGCACGTTGTGTTTGTGAAAGAGCGCCAGCATCTGCTTGGCGTCGGGAAAGCGCTGGGCGTCCCACTCGAAAACCGTCTTGTCCGCCTGGAAGCCCCACGCGATTGGCTGGGCCAACGTCACGGCGTCCACGGGGATCTGGTTTTCGCGCATGCGCGCCACCAGGGCAACCGTCTGCGTAGGCATTTCGCCCGCAGCCTGCTGCAGCCACGCGCCCATTGCCCACAGGACGGGCTGGCCGGCGCGGCCGGTCAGCGCGGTGTATTGATTCAGGATTTCGGCGGGTTCACCGGCGAACAGGAACAGGTCCAGCACCGCGTCGTCGACGGTCAGCACATAGGCCGAATCCGCCGGCGCGACGCCCACCGAATGCTCCACGCGGCGCATCGTATTGGCATAGACGCCCCAGCCTCGGGGGCTCCAGGCCAGCGGCAACGCGCGGTGCTCAGGGTCGTCGGAAACGACCGATTCCTCGCGGCGGTTCAGGTCCCCAGGCGTTTCGCCCAGGCCGTAGACCCGTTCGTCGCCGGCTAACGTGAATCCGGCCGTCCACACGGCGTCGTCGGCCTGGTCCAGCGCGTTGTGCCCGAAAGCGGGCGTGTGCGCGGAAACCTCGGATTCGAAGACGCGGTCTTCGTTGCGGTACAAGGCGATGCGAACGGGATTGGCCTGGATCTCCAGGGCGACGTCGCCCTGGGTGATACGCCAGCCGTCCCCGCCATCGCGAGGCGCGATGGTCGCTTCGCCCACCGCCTCCTGGCGCGCGAGCAGCATTTCGGCCACGGCGCGCGCACGCGCGCCCGGCTTGTCATCATTGAAGTGGTTCGCCTCGCCGCAGCGCAAGCGAAAAACTCCAGGCGCATGCGCCTCGACTACCAGGTGCAACCCATCGCCCGCGTCGAAATCGATGCGACTGGGGCGGGACGTCAACAGCTCGACATTATCGAGCTGGGTAGTATGGGCAAAGTCGAACTTGGGCGGCACAGAGCATCCCCCGGCTTAAGCCAAAAACCATCAAAAGACGCTATTTTGACGGATTTGAGCTTTGAAATAAACTCGATCCCTCTTTTGGACGGTTAATTCATCCAAAAAAGGGGCATAAAGCCCTTGGCCTGCGTCAGGCGCGCAGATGCCGCCGAGTCGCCGAATTGCCGGCCCGAAAGGTCAATTGCGGCCTATTGGCGCCAAATTCCGGCAATTCTTACAATTCTACGCCAGCCGGGCGTGCC
>JAEYVD010000529.1 GCA_023432075.1 Pseudomonadota bacterium
GCCGCATTCGGCCCTGGCGCGCACGCCTGCGCATCGGTAGACGAAGTCGTTGCCGCCTTGCGCGGCTTGCGCCCGTCCTGCGTATTGGTAAAAGGATCGCGCTTTATGCGCATGGAGCGGGTAGTGACGGCTTTTTCTTTGAATGAAGGTACGGCAGCCTCGGGGCAGGGAGAGCAGCATGCTGCTTGAGATCGCCCGTCTGCTTTCTGACGATGTGCGCGCGCTGGGCGTGTTCGAATACATCACCCTGCGCGCCGTGCTGGCCTGCGCGACGGCGCTGGTGATCGGCCTGGTGGCCGGCCCGCGCGTGATCCGCAAGCTGACCGAAATGAAGATCGGCCAGGCCGTGCGCACCTACGGCCCGGAATCGCATCTGGTCAAGACCGGCACGCCCACGATGGGCGGTGTCTTGATCCTGATTTCCATCGCCATCAGCACCTTGCTGTGGGCGGACTGGACGAACCGCTTCGTGTGGGTCGTTCTGCTGGTGACCTTCGGGTTTGGCTGGATCGGCTGGCGCGACGACTACCGCAAGGTGGTCTATCGCGATCCCGAAGGGATGCCGGCACGGCAAAAATTCTTCTGGCAAGCCACCATCGGCATGGTGGCTGCGGTGTATCTGGCGTTCGCGGTGTCTGCCCCCGCCAACACGGAACTGTGGCCCCTCTTCAAGGCGTGGGTGGGCAGCGGCTTCACCATGTCCCTGCCGACGCGCGCCGACTTGATCGTGCCGTTCTTCAAGACGGTGAGCTATCCGCTCGGCGTGCTCGGTTTCGTGGCGCTGACCTGGGCCGTGATCGTCGGCACCAGCAACGCCGTGAACCTAACCGATGGCCTGGATGGCCTGGCGATCATGCCGACCGTGATGGTCGGAAGCGCGCTGGGCATCTTCGCGTACGTGGTCGGCCGCGTCGATTATTCGAAGTATCTGCTGTTTCCGTATATCCCCGGCGCATCGGAACTGATGGTGCTGTGCGCGGCAATCGGGGGCGCGGGGCTCGCATTTTTATGGTTCAACGCGTATCCGGCGCAAGTGTTCATGGGCGACGTCGGCGCGCTGGCGCTGGGCGGCGCGTTGGGCACGATTGCAGTCATCGTGCGCCAGGAGATCGTGCTGTTCATCATGGGCGGCGTGTTCGTGGTCGAGACCCTTTCGGTGATGATCCAGGTGACCTGGTTCAAGTACACGAAGCGACGTTATGGAACAGGTCGACGCATTTTCCGCATGGCGCCGTTGCATCATCACTTTGAAGTGGGCGGCTGGAAGGAAACCCAGGTGGTCGTGCGTTTCTGGATCATCAGCATGATGCTGGTGCTGATTGGCCTCTCTACGCTGAAGTTGCGATGAACATGATGGAAACCCCCCGCGTAGACGCGCCGCTCGTTCTGATCCTTGGATTGGGCGAGACGGGTGTCGCCGCCGCACGCTGGTGCGCCCGTCAGGGCGCCCGCCTGCGCGTGGCCGACACGCGCGCGGAACCGGGAGGTCTTGCCGCGCTGCGCGAGTCGCTGGCGCAAAACGAAGTGGAATACCGCCTGGGTTGCGACGAGTCGTTCGCAACCGATTTGCTGGACGGCGTGTCGCAGGTTGTGCTGAGTCCCGGCTTGGCGCCTGCCCAGGCGCCGGCCGCCGACGTGCTGCGTGAGGCCGAGGCCCGCGGCATTGAAGTCGTCGGTGAAATCGAACTCTTTGCCCGCGCGTTGGCGGATCTGGCCACGGCCCGTGAGTACCGTCCGCGGCTGCTGGCGGTGACGGGCACGAACGGCAAGACCACCGTCACCGCGCTGACCCGGCAACTGGTCGACGCCAGCGGCCTGACGGTGATCGCTGCGGGCAACATTAGCCCCGCGGCGCTGGCCGCGCTGATGGACGCATTGGACATGGACGCGCTGCCGCAAGTGTGGGTGCTGGAGCTGTCCAGCTTCCAGCTTGAAACCACGCACACGCTGATGGCCGACGCGGCCGTCGTGCTGAACGTGACCCAGGACCACCTGGATTGGCATGGCGGCATGCAAGCGTACGCCGAGGCGAAGGCGCGCCTGTTGAAAATGGCGCGCGTCGCCATCGTCAACCGCGACGACCCGCTGACCGTCAAGATGGTGTCCGCGCTCAACGCCATGCCTGTGCGCAGCTTTGGCCGCGATGTGCCGGTGCTGGTGGGCGACATGGGCCTGGAACTGGGGCAGGGCGTGGCATGGCTGACGGCCTGCGAACCCAACGATTTTGACGAACCGGCGCCGCCCACGCGGCGCAAGAAGGACGCGCCCGAACCGGTGCGGGCCAAGGGCCGCATGAGCCGGCTGATGCCCGTGGATGCCTTGCGCATTCGCGGCATCCATAACGCGTTGAACGCGCTGGCCGCCTTGCAGCTTGCCCGCTGCCTGGACCTGGGCTGGGGCGCCATGCTGCGCGCGTTGCGCGACTACGCGGGCGAGCCGCATCGCGCTGCCTTCGTGCGCACGATCGGCGGCGTGGACTACATCAATGACAGCAAGGGCACCAACGTGGGCGCCACCGTGGCCGCGCTGGAAGGCCTGGGTCAGCCTGTGGTGCTGATCGCCGGCGGCCAGGGCAAGGGCCAGGATTTCTCGCCGCTGATTCCCGTGGTGTCGCGTCATGCGCGCGCGGTGATGCTGATCGGCCTGGATGGCCCCGAGATCGGACGTGTGCTGGAGCCGACCGGCGTGAAGTGCATCACCGTTGAAACGCTTCGCGACGCCGTGCGTGGCGCGGCCGAGCTGGCTCAACCCGGCGACGCGGTGCTGCTGTCGCCGGCTTGCGCCAGCCTGGACATGTTCCGCAATTACCCGCATCGCGGGCAGGTGTTCGTGGAAGAGGTCGAAGACCTGGCCCGCGACCGTGGGGAGGTGGCATGATCCGCAACGCCGCCTCCATGGCAAATTCCGTGGCGCGTGACGCCGAGGGCGCACGATGAGCCTGATCGCCGACCTCACCGCCAGCGTCAATGCCGTACGGCCCGGCCGTACCCGCATGCGCAACTTCGACATGCCGCTCGTGATCGCGGCCTCGACGTTGCTGCTGCTCGGCCTGCTGATGGTGTATTCGGCGTCGATCGCGCTGGCCGACGGCCCGCGATACGCGTCCTATGGCCGCTACTACTTCGTGATCCGCCACGGCCTGTTCGTGAGTGCGGGGCTGGTCGGCGCCGCCGTGGTGCTGTCGATCCCCATCCGCGTCTGGCAGCGCCTGGCCGTGCCGCTTTTCGTGGTGACGATGGTGTTGCTGGTTGCCGTGCTGATCCCGGGGATCGGCCGCGAGGTCAACGGCGCGCACCGCTGGATTCCGCTGGGTCCGCTGAACTTCCAGCCGTCCGAACTGATGAAGCTTGCTGCGTTGCTGTACGCGGCGGATTACACCGTGCGCAAGCAGGAGCACATGCAGGCGTTTGCCCGCGGCTTCTTGCCGATGGCGTTTGCGCTGGCCGGCGTAGGCATGCTGCTGCTGCTCGAGCCCGACCTGGGCGCTTTCATGGTGATCGTGGCCATCGCCATCGGCATCCTGTTCCTGGGTGGCATCAACGGCAAGTACTTCAGCAGCCTGCTCGCGGTGCTGGTGGGCACATTCCTGATGCTGATCTGGCTGTCGCCGTGGCGCCGTGCGCGCCTGTTCGCATACCTGGACCCCTGGAACGAAGACAACGCCTACGGCAGTGCCTATCAGTTGTCGCACTCGCTGATCGCGCTGGGCCGTGGCGAATGGTTCGGCGTGGGCCTGGGCGCCAGCGTCGAAAAGCTGCATTACCTGCCCGAGGCGCACACTGACTTCCTGATGGCGGTGGTGGGCGAGGAGCTGGGCTTTGCTGGCGTGATGCTGGTGATCACGCTGTTTGCCATCATCGTGTACCGCGGTTTCGACATCGGCCGGCAGGCCATCGCCATGGAGCGCACGTTCGCCGGTCTGGTGGCGCACGGCGTGGCGATGTGGTTTGGCGTGCAGTCGTTCATCAACATGGGCGTGTGCCTGGGCCTGCTGCCCACCAAGGGGCTGACGCTGCCGCTGATGAGTTACGGCGGTTCGGGCGTGGTGATGAACCTGTGCGCGCTGGCCATGCTGATCCGGGTCGACGTGGAAAACCGCATCATGATGCGCGGAGGACGGGTATGACCGCCGCGCGCACCATTCTCATCATGGCCGGTGGCACCGGCGGCCACATCATGCCCGGTCTGGCCGTGGCCGACGTGCTGCGCGAACGCGGCTGGCGCGTGCTGTGGCTGGGCAATCCCGAAAAGATGGAAGGCCGTCTCGTGCCGCCGCGCGGCATCGAACTGGTGCCGCTGCGTTTCCAGGGCGTGCGCGGCAAGGGCGCGTCCGCGCTGCTCAAGCTGCCGTTCCTGTTGCTGCGCGCATTTGCGCAGGCGTGGTCGCGGCTGTCCGACGTGCGTCCCGATGTGGTGCTTGGCATGGGCGGCTACGTCGCGTTCCCGGGCGGCGTGATCGCTGCGCTGCGCGGCACGCCGCTGGTCGTG
>JAEYVD010000541.1 GCA_023432075.1 Pseudomonadota bacterium
TTTGCACCGGCGCATCCGGCGAGGACGCGCGGATCTCGTCGGCCTCGATGTCGCGCGCGATCACGATGATCGCGTCGCGCGCATCGGGCTGCCGCGTCAGCCGCTGCGGCAGGCTGAACGTCGAGCCGACCGACTGAATCAAGATGGGTTCTTCGCAATCCGTGACGCGCACCACGGCCTTCACGCGCAGCAGGCGGTCGCCGCACAGGCCAGCCAGGTTATCCAGCCACTCGGAAAAATCGGTCCAGCTGATGCCGGTGCGCGCGCGCGCCGCCATCACGCGGATGCGCGGATGCGCCGCGCCCTGCCAGCCTGCCGACAGCATCCGCGCCGCCAAGCCGGCCAGGTCGGACGTGCCTTGCGACGGGGCGAAGGCAGCCTGCACCGCGCGCCGGCGATCCGGTTCCGCGACGACCTCCGCCAACGGATTCAACGCCTCGGCACGCGCGGCGCGTTCGCCCAGCGCGCCGGGCACGGCGGGCAGCAGATCGGTCTTGGTCAACACGATGCGATGCGCCGCGCCAAACTGCGCCATCGCTTCGTCCATCTCGGCCAACGCGTCGGGATCACGCGCGCAGTCGTCGGTGCAGACCACCGTCAGCCGCAGGCCGCGGCTGGCCAATTCCGGATCCGCCAGCGACGCGATGATGGGACCGGGCCGCGACAGGCCGCTGCACTCCAGGACGACGCGCTGCAACGGGCCTTCGCCTTCGGGCCGGGGCGCATCCAGCAGCGCGCTCAGCGTGTAGACCAGATCGCTGCGCAACGAGCAGCACACGCAGCCGTTGGCCATCAAGGTCATCGGCACGTTGTCGCTGTCGTTGGCCACGATGGCGCCGTCCACGCCGACCTCGCCCGCCTCGTTGACGATCACGCCCGTATCGCGCGATTCCGGATCGCGCAGGTAGTCCACCAGCAGCGTGGTCTTGCCGCTGCCCAGGAACCCGCACAACAGGAAAAGGTCCACGGCCATCAGGTCACGTCCTCGCCCATGTCGCAGGGCGAGCCCGCCGGAGCGCCGCCGGTGGGCGGGCGCTCGCCGTCGGGATCGTCTGCCCAGCTGTCCCGCACCATGGCGCGCACGTCCGCCAGCAGTTGCGCGGTGTCGTACACCACGCCCGACTTGATGGTGGTCTGAAGGCAGCGCTTCCATTCGACCTTGGCGGTGTCGTCGTTCAGGCGCATGGCGCCAGTGCCGAACAGCAGCTTGAAGTCTGTCAGCGGATTCTGGTCGTGGATCAAGAGGTCGGCGCGCTTTTGCACGTCGATGGAGCCGGTGTCGTCATCGATGCCCAACAGCGCCGCGCTGTGCGACGTGGCCGCGCGCAGCACCTCGATGGGATGAAAGCCCGCTTCCTGCAGCAGCTCCAGCTCGCGGATGAACCCGAAGCCGTAGATCTGGTAGATGAAGCCCGAATCGCTGCCCGCGCAGACGCGTCCGCCCAGGTTCTTGTATTCGTTGATGAACTGCATCCACAGCCGGTAGTTCTGCTTCCATTCGATCTCGTTGGTGGTGCTCCAGCGGTACCAGTAGGCGCCGTGGCCGCCGCGCTGCGGCTGGAAGTAGCGCCACACCGCCTTCCACGTGTACTCGTCGTGCCAGTCCGCGCGGCGCGCGCGCATCAGGTCACGGTTGGCATCGTAGATGTTGAAGGTGGGCACGAAGGTGTGACCGATTTCCAGGAACTCGTCCATGACCTGGCGCCACTTGGCCGATCCGGGCTGCGCGGCCTGCATGAAGGTCTGGCCGGCCACCGCGAACCGGTAATACTCGTCGCTGTAGTTGTAGTCCGTGGGAAACGACTGCACGACGCGGTCTTCGAACAGCGCCTCGGGCAGGCCGTAGTAGTGTTCGGAGCTGGTCAGTCCCCAGCGCGCGGATTTCAGCGCATTCACGCGCGTCACCGCCATCTGGGCGTGATGGCAGCCCGAGCGCAGGCCCACCTTGGCCGCCTCGTCCAGCGCCGCTTCCATGATGGCCGGCGGCGCGCCAAAGAACTTGATGCCGTCCGCGCCGCGCGCGGCCAGCTTGCGCACCCATTCGCGGCCCTGCTCCGGCGTGTGGATGGTCTTGACGCGATCGTTCACGGCTGGAAACACGGAATGCACGATCATGCGCGGCGCCGCGATCTGGTTGGCCGCGGACAGCTCGCGCTGTTCCATCGTCCAGCCCAGGCCGCCCATCGCGCCCATCTCGCGCACGGTGGTCACGCCATGCGCCAGCCACAGCTTGTAGATGTAGTCGGCGGGCGGCACGATGCCGCTCATCGCGTGATAAGGCGTGCCGATGTGCGCGTGCGCGTCCACAAAGCCGGGCGTCACGAACTTGCCGTGGCAGTCGATTTCGTGATCACCCGGACCGGGACGGCGCTTGGGGTCGATGGCCTTGTGCGGCGTGCCCACGTTGACCAGCGCGGTGATGCGATCGTTCTCGATCACGATGTCCACCGGCCCCCAGGGCGGCGCGCCGGTGCCATCGATGATCGTGGCCCCGCGCAGGATCAGCCGCGGAAACGGCCCCAGACCCCGATCGCGGGGCGCGGGCGCCGAGGGCGGATGCCACCCCTTGGCCGCGTTGACGTCGCGGGATTCCTCCCCGACTTCCGACTGCGAAAACGTGGGATCGCTCATGGCGCCTACACCCCCAGATCGTTATGTTCGATGACGCCGCCCTTCATGATGAGGCCGATGTGCTCGCCCTGGCCCAGCAGGCACGACAGATCGCGGTACGGATCGCCGTCCACCAGCAGGATGTCGGCCAGCGCCCCTTCCTGGATGCGGCCCAGCTGGCCGACCTGGTTCAGCACTTCGGCTGCCGTCGTGGTGGCGCACTGGATGACTTCCTGCGCGGACAGCACCTCGCGGCGGATACGGAATTCGTCGCTTTGCAGGCGCTGTGACGGTCCCAGCAGGTCCGAGCCGTAACCGATCTTCACGCCCGCCTTCCTGTAGATTTCCAGCGAATGCAGGCCCGCAGTGCGCACCGTGGCGATCTTGGCCACGGAATCGGCCGGCAGACCGTAGTCGGCGCCTTCGTTGGCCAGCGCCTCGTAGGTCACCAGCGTCGGCACCACGAACGCGCCCTTCTCGGCCATGAAACGCGCCACGCGCTCGTC
>JAEYVD010000586.1 GCA_023432075.1 Pseudomonadota bacterium
CGACCTGAGCCGCGTGCTGCAAGGCGTGATCGCGGGCATCGGCTTTCTGGGGGCGGGCGCCATCATCAAGCTGGGCGCCGAGCGCGAAATCCACGGGCTGACGACATCGGCCAGCATCTGGATGACCGCCGCCATCGGCGTGGCCGCCGGCATGGGCCGCGAGGCCACCGCCGTGGTCAGCACCTTGATGGCGCTTTTCGTGCTGGCCGTGCTGCGGCGCGTCGAAGCGCGGATTTCTGAAAAGCAGGCAAAGCCTGTGATTTCCACGGACGACAAGTAGCCGTCGCGCATTGCGGGCGTGGCCGGATGCCGGTGCCGGCCGGTCACACGCTTGCCGGGCGGCGCGCTAGCTGCCGCCCGACACCTCGATGAACGACCCGCTGGTATAACCGGCCTCGTCCGAAAATAGCCACATCACCGCCCCTGCCACTTCTTCCACCGTGCCGCCGCGGCGCAGCGGAATGACGCTTTTCAGCCGGTCCACGCGGCCCGGTTCACCGCCGCTGGCGTGCATCTCGGTGTAGATCGTGCCCGGCCGCACCCCATTCACACGGATGCCTTCGGGCGCGACTTCCTTGGACAGGCCAATGGTCAGCGTGTCCATCGCGCCCTTGGACGCGGCGTAATCCACGTATTCGTTGGGCGATCCCAGCCGCGCCGCGGCCGACGACACGTTGACGATGGCGCCGCCCTGGCCGCCGTGGCGCGGCGACATCCGCCGCACGGCTTCGCGCGCGCAGAGGAATGCCCCGACCACGTTGGTGGACAGCACCCGGTGCAATCGGGCGGCATCCATCTCTTCAACGCGCATCTGCTTTTCCAGGATGCCGGCATTGTTGACCAGCGCGTCGATGCGGCCCAGGCGCTCGTCCAGCGTGCGGAACATGCGCACCACCTGATCCTCGTCGGCCACGTCAGCCTGGATGGCAACTGCCCTGCCGCCGCCGCGCACGATATCGTCCACCACCGCCTGCGCTGCATCGGCATTGGCGTGGTAATTGACGCCGACCGCGTAGCCGCGGCGGGCGGCCAGTTTGGCGATGGCGGCGCCGATGCCGCGGCTGCCGCCGGTGACCAGCATGACTTTGGACATGGTTTCCTCCTGTTGGGGCGTCACGTTAGCAAAGCTCCGCGTTCAGATCCATACGTCGTTGGGGGCGCGGCGCTCACCGCCCGCGTCGCCCGTGTTCGCAACGCCGCGCGGCTCGATCAGCATGAGCTGCACCTCTTCCGGCGCACAGGGCTTGTGCTCGACGCCCTTGGGAATCACCGTCATTTCGCCGGGGCCCAGGTCGATCTCGCCATCGCGCAGCGCGATCCGCAGCCGGCCGGCGATGACGATGAACGTCTCGTCCGTATCGGCGTGCGCGTGCCAGACGAAATCGCCTTTCAGCTTGACGAGCTTGAACTGGTAGTCGTTCATCTCGGCGATGACCTTGGGCATCCAGTGGTCGTGGATGAGGGCCAGTTTGGCGGCCAGATTGATGGGGGCGGGAGCGGACATGGCGTTGCCTAGGGATGGGAGAACCCCCACGATACGGCCATGCCGGGCAACGCGTCTTGTACGATCGAGCAAGTTTGCCGGGCCCGCCCCGGCGCCGCCCCTCAGGCGTGCAGCATCCGCCGCCAGCGGTCGGGCGCCATGCCGTAGGCCTGCACGTGGCGGCGCGTCAGATGGCTTTGATCGGTGAACCCTGCATCGATGGCCGCCCGCGCCAGCGGATGGCCTGCGGCGATGAGGCGGCGAGCGAGGTCCAGGCGCCGCAACATCACGTAGCGGTACGGGCTGGTGCCGAAGAGCGCGCGGAAATCGCGCGACAGGCTCCAGCGGTCCGTGTCCGCGGCGCGCGCCATATCATCCAGCGAGATCGGCTGTTCCAGCGACGCATGGATGTAATGCCGCGCGCGCTCGGCGGCAACGTAGTCCGGCGTGCGCCGGCCCGTCTTGCGTCCCGCGGCGGCGCACAAGGCGTGCGCCAGTTCATACAGCGCGTCGTCTTCCTGCAGCGGATCGATGGCCTGGCCCGTGGCCTGCAGCAGCGCGCCGCTTGCGGCGTATAGCCGCGGGTCGGCGCTGATGCCGTCGCGGATGAACGGCAGCGGACGGCCGCCCAGGATCTGCTGGATGAGCGCCGGCTCGACGTAGATCATGCGGTAATGAAAGCCCGCGTCGGTGCCCGCCTGGCCGTCGTGAGCCTCGTCCGGATGCAGCACGATGGTGCCGCCCGGCAGGCTGTGCTGCATCCCGCGCCGGTAGTGAAAGCTCTGCACCCCGGCGAGCGTGCGGCCGATGGCGTACGTATCGTGACGGTGCATGTCGTAGCCATGTCCCCCAAAATACGCTTCGATGCGCTCGACCCGGCTGGACGGCGCGGCGCGCCGGATCCAGTCCTTGCAGAGCGCATGGCGGGGCATGGCGACAGGTCCGTGTTCAGGCCGGCTGCTTCAACTGCACCAGCACGAACTCATTGCCGTACAGGTCGATGAAATGCGCGTAGGCCGCGGTTTCCTCGTGCACGGGTTCGCGGGTAAAGCGCACGCCCTTGGCCGCGAAGTGGGCGTGATCGCGCAGCACGTCGTCCGTGTAGAACACGCCCACCGGCTGGCCGCCAGTCTGGTCGCCCACGCGATCGCGCTGCGCCTGCGTCTGGGCCTGCAGCAGCCACACGCCTACCGAAGGCTGATCGTGCAGGCGCAGGTGCACATAGCGCTGCTGGCCGACAGGCATATCGACGGACACCTCCATCCCGAGCTTGTCGCGGTAGAAGGCAATGGCGGTGTCGTAGTCGTTTACAAGCAGGACGAGACGGCCCAGCGTGTGCATGTCAGGTTTCTCTTCAAGTGGATCGTGCGGCCATGCTAACCCACCAGGAAGTCTTTTTCTTCAGTCGGCGGCGTGGGCTTCGCGCACGAGGCGCACGCCGACCAGCGGATAGCGTGTTTCCTGCGTGTTCCAGTTGCGGTACGACGCGCGCGTGTACAGCGCCCAGGTGTGCCATGAGCCGCCGCGCCGCACGCGCACATTGCCGCTGTCCGGACCCTGCGGGTCGTCCGTGGGGGAGTTGGCGTAGTAGTTCTCGCCGTACCAGTCCGACACCCATTCCCAGGCATTGCCGTGCATGTCGTACAGGCCGAATGCATTGGGCGCGTAGCTGGCGACAGGCGCGGTGAAGGTGTTGCCGTCGTGGCGGGGCGAGGCGAAGGCCTGCCATTTTGGCCACAACGGGCTGGCGTCGGCATCAAAGCCGTTGCCCACGTCCGGCATCGCGGCCGGGTCGTCGCCGTTGTGGTAGCGGGTGCGCGTGCCCGCGCGGCAGGCGTATTCCCATTCGGCCTCGGTGGGCAGGCGGTATACACGGCCCTCCGTCTTCGTCAGCCACTGCGCCAGCGCGGTGGCGTCGTTCCAGCTGATGTTCACGACCGGGTGATCGTCGCCCTGCGCGAATCCGGGGTTGCGCCACGAATACCGGCGGTCGCGGCCTTCGAAGGCGTCGCCCGAGGCAGACGTGTCCGGGTCGTACGCGGCGTTGTAGCCGTAGCCGCCCGTGCCGTCGGCTTCGGACTCCGGCACGTAGCCGGACGCTTCGAGAAATCGGCGGAACTGGCCCACCGTGACTTCGGTGCGTTCCAGATAGAACGGGCGCGTGATGCGGACGGTGTGCACCGGCGCTTCGTCAAAGAGCTGGGCGTAGCGCTCGGGCGGATACTGCGGATAGGCGGCGGCGAGCGTGCGGGGGTCTTCGTCGCTGCCCATCTGGAACGTGCCCGCGGGGACGCGCACGAACGTCATGCCCAGCGAGTTCTCGATGATGTCGGGCGGCGTGGCCGCCAGGACGGGCGCGCAGGTCAGGGTGCAGAAAAGGGCGATGGCGGTGCGGGTACGCATGGGTGTCCGACGGGTTGTGCCAGAGGGTGCGCCATAGTAGGGCCGCCGCCCGGGCGCCGCCAGACATGGTGAACCCTCATGTTGCAGGCATCGGACGGCCAGCATGCGCGTGCTGCCAAGTCGCAGCAAGGCGTGCGGCCACGTCATGGCCGCCGCGCGCTTAACCCGCCTTGCGGATCGTGAAGTTGATGCGCTGGCTGCCCAGCCGCGGATGCGGCAGGTCTTTCAGCGGCATCACGCCATGAAACCGCAGGCGGTCCACGCCGCCCCACACGACGACATCGCCATGAAACAGCGGCACCCGCGTGGCTCGGTCCGCGCGGTCGTCGCCGCCGAACAGAAACACTGCCGGCATGCCAAGCGACACGGAGACAATGGGCGCGCCGTAATCGCGTTCGTTGCGGTCCTGATGCAGCGACAGACGAGAGCCGGGCGCGTAACGGTTGACCAGGCACGCATCCGGCGCGAAGTCCGCAAAGCCGGCTTCCCGCGCCGCGTCCTCGGCCAGCTGCCTGAAGGCCGGCGGCATGGCCGGCCAGGGTTGGCCCGACACGGGGTCGATGCGGCTATAGCGGTAGCCGCGGGCATCCGTCGTCCAACCCAGCTCGCCGCAATTGGTCAGCGCCACCGACATCGTGTAGCCGCCGGGCGTCTGCATGTGGCGAAACGGGGCCTGCGCGATCACGTCGTTCACGCCGGCCAGCAGCGCGTCCACGGCGGGCAGTGCAAACCCGCGCAACACCACCGATTGCGGGCCAAGCGCCACGCGGCCGTGCTGGGCGGGATCCTCGCCGCCGAATAGATCCAGGGTCGAGGTCATGTCATACCGCGTCGTGAAAGATGATGCCCAGCGTGTGGCGCCGCCCCGTGCGCAGTTCGCTCACGCCGTGGCGCATGGCCGCCTTGCGCCATCCGCGCACGCCTGCGACGGGTCGCTGGTTCACCGTGAAGATCAGCGCGTCGCCTTGTTGCAAGGGCAGCACGTCGGCGCGCTGTTCGCGGCTGCTGGTCTCGGTCATGACGAATTCGCCGCCCGTGAAGTCCACCCCGGGCGCCGACAGCAAGAGCGCCACCTGCAACGGAAAGACGTGTTCGCCGTAAAGGTCCTGATGCAGGCAGTTGTAGTCGCCCGGTCCGTACTGCAGGATCAGCGGCGTCGGCCGGCGCTGTCCGGCCGCGTGGCACCGCGCCAGAAAGTCGGTGTGGTCTGCCGGGTACTGCACGTTGATTCCCATCTGGTGGTTCCAGCGGTTGGCGATGGGCGCCAGCCGGGCATACAGCGCGCCGCGCAACCGGGCAATCGGGCCGGGCAAGGGGTAGCGGAAATACTTGTATTCGCCGCGTCCGAATCCGTGGCGCGCCATCACGACACGGCTGCGGTAACGATCGTCCTGGCCGTACGCATTGGACAGCACGTGGCACTGGGCGGGCGTCAGCAAGGCGGGCAGGATGGCGTTGCCATGCGCGTCGAGGTTTTCGGCGGCGCGGGTCCAGTCTTGCTGCGCGAGCAAGGCGTCGGCGGGCGTCAGAGGCATGATGAAAACAGGGAGTATCACTGCGTCCAGTCTACGCCGTGCGTGTACGCCAGCCACTCCGCTTGTTGCGGCCGCCTAGAGCAACGGCTCCAGCGGCAGCAGCGACGCAAACCACACGGTCGCGCGTTGCAGCAGGGTGGCGCCCGGCTCGCGGTCGTGCCGCACGGTCTGGCCGTCGCGTTCCTCCAGCCAATAAAGCTTGCCCATGTCGTCCAGCCGGACGCGGTAGGCGGTGCGGGGCAGCTCAGTGTCGAATGCGTTCTCGATGCCGCGGGCCAATGCGGGGCTGTCGATCACAAAACCCAGCTCGGTATTCAGCCGCGCCGAACGGGGGTCGAAATTGAACGACCCGACGAAAACGCGTTCGCCGTCCACGGCGAAGGTCTTGGCGTGCAGGCTGGAGCCCGAACTGCCGAAGGGGCCCATGCTTCGGTTGCGTTCGACGCCGTGCGCCGCGCGCTTCATTTCGTAGATCTCGACGCCGGCGGCCAGCAGATCCTTGCGGCGTTTGGCGTAGCCCGAATGCACGACCGCCACGTCGGTGGCTTCCAGGGCGTTGGTCAGCACCCGCACCCTGACGCCGTTGCGCGCCATCTTGGCGAACGCGCGCGTGCCGGCGGCGGTGGGCACGAAGTAGGGCGACACCAGCAGCAGCTCCTTGGCGGGCACGCCCACGATCTCGTGCAGCTGATGCGGCAGCATGGCTTCGGGCGGCGCGGTGCCCAGCGTCTTGCGGGGATCGTCGCTGACCATTCGGGTCGCCGACCATTCCAGGGGCAGCTCGCCGCGCAGCAACTGGCGGATGAACGGCAGGTCGCGCATGGCCTGGGCATAGGCCGCGGCCTCCGGCGATCGCTCGACCGTGGCGGCGTCCGCCTCCAGTTCCTCCAGCTCGTTGGAGGCAGCCTTCTTGACCAGGCCCTCCACGGGATAGGCGGAATCGCTGCGCCAGTAGCGGTCGAAATCGGCCGACACCTCGCTGACCGTTTCGCCGATGGCCATCACGTCCATGTCCGTGAACAGCACGCCGTCGGTAGCGCCAAAGTATTCGTCGCCGATATTGCGGCCGCCGACGATGGTGACCTGGTTGTCGGCGGTGAATGACTTGTTGTGCATCCGGCGGTTCAGCCGGTTGAAGTCCGTCAGGTAGCCGAGCGGCTTGGGCCAGCGCACCGCAAACGGGTTATAGAGGCGGACTTCGATGTTCGGATGCCCATCCAGCGCGGACAGCGTCCGGTCCAGCCCCGCGGTGCCGTTGTCGTCCAGCAGCAGACGCACGCGCACACCGCGATCGGCGGCCTCGTGCAGCGCCTCGAACAGCATGATGCCCGTCATGTCGTCGTGCCAGATGTAGTACTGCACGTCCAGGCTGCGTTCGGCCGCGCGCGCCAGCATCATCCGGGCAGCAAAGGCGTCCAGGGGATTGGCGAGGGCATGGATGCCGGATTTGCCCGGATGCGCGGCCGCCAGCGGCGCAATTGCCTGGCCCAGGGGCGTGGTCTGGGCCTGATCATCGGGAAGCGCCTGCGACACGCTGCGCTTGTCCAGCGAGGGAAGGGAACAACCGGAGGTCAGCGCGCAAAGGATGGTCATGTAGAGGAGTTTGCCCAGTTGCATGACCGCTATTGTGCCGAATCCTGCGCGGGTCCTCTGTAGTGTCCGGCGGCCGAACGGATTGCGCATTGGGGAAACCACGCAGTCGACCAGTTTTCATATTTGGAATAAATTCCCGGATATGGAAAACTTAACTGCGACCGCCGACGCCGGGCTGGACCTTCGGCTTGCCGCCCGGCTCAAAACGCTGCGCCAGGACCGAGGCTGGTCCCTGGACGATCTGGCCGGCCGCGCCGGCATCAGCCGCGCCACGCTGTCCCGCCTGGAGAATGGCGAGGTCAGTCCCACCGCCAGCGTGCTTGGCAAGCTGTGCGCCGCCCACGGCATGACCATGTCGCGCCTCATGCTGATGGTCGAGGACGACTTTGCCGCCTGCGTGCCTGAAGCCGCGCAGGCTGTGTGGGTGGACGACAGCGTGGGCTTTACCCGCCGCTCGGTGTCGCCGCCCTCGCAACGCCTGGCCGGCGAGGTGCTGGCCTGTGAATTGGCCGCCGACGCCCGTATCAGTTACGAGCAATCCCCCCGGCCCGGCCTTGAACATCACCTGCTGATGCTGGACGGCGAGCTGTCCGTCACGGTGGACGGGCACGCGCACCGCCTGCTGCCGGGCGACTGCCTGCGCTACCAGTTATTCGGCGCCAGCGCTTTCGTCACCCCGCCGCATCGCGGCGCCCGCTACCTGCTTTTCATCGTCTGAGCCCCTCATGTCCCCTTCAAATCTTGAATTGATCCTGCTGCCGGCCGACGCCGCCGCAGCCGCCGTGTCCGACCTTGCCACCTTGCTGCACGCGTGCGTGCAGGGCGGCGCCAGCGTCAGCTTCGTGCTGCCGTACAGCCACGACGACGCGCAGGCATTCTGGCGCCGCAAGGTGCTGCCGGGCGTCGAAAGCGGCGCGGTCAAGTTGTGGGTGGCGCGGGTGGATGGACGGGTGGCCGGTTCCGTGCAGCTGGACGTGGACACGCCGCCAAACCAGCCGCACCGCGCCGAGGTGCGCAAGCTGCTGGTGCATCCGGATTTCCGCCGCCTGGGCATTGCGCGCCGGTTGATGGCCGAGGTCGAGGACATGGCGCGGCGGCTACAACGCAGCCTGCTCACGCTGGATACGCGCACGGGCGATTCGGCCGAGCCGCTGTATGCGTCGCTGGGCTATCAGACCGTGGGAGTGATTCCGGGCTTTGCGCGCGATCCGATCGACCCGGACAAGGTGGATGGAACGACGATCATGTACAAGCAGCTATGACCGGCGTCCCGCGCGGGGCGGTCAGGCCAGCGGCTTGATGCCCACGCTGTAGGGCGGCGCATTGCCGCGGGCGGCGGCCTTGATCTTCAGCATGGAGCCGCCCGGCGTGAACTCGAATTCCTGGTAGGGCACCTCGAACCACTGGTGGAAACTGGTGCGTGAGAACTCCGGCACCCATACCTTTGCGCGCTTCGCGTCACATTGGAATTCCACCAGCGTGCGGTCGATGCCCAGCGGGCGGGTGTTGCCGATGCGGTAGCTGACGCGCAGTTCGGCGCGTTCGGCTTGGCCGGGCCGCCAGGTCAGGCCGATGGATTCCATGAAGTGTTCGATCGCCTCAATGCCGCGATACATAGCTGACTCCGAAAGCAGCGGGGGCG
>JAEYVD010000673.1 GCA_023432075.1 Pseudomonadota bacterium
CCAAGGTCGACATCATGCACATCCCCTATAGCGGCGCCGCGCCGGCCATCAATGATCTGGTGGGCGGGCAGGTCGATATGGCCGTCCTGAACCTGGCGGCCAGCGTGCAGTTCATCCGCAGCGGCAAACTGAAGGCCCTGGCGTATGCCAACCCCAAGCGTTCCGCGCTGTTTCCCGATGTGCCCACCTTGGCTGAAGCAGGGGTGAGCGGCGCCGAATCGGCGTCGTGGTACAGCCTGGCCGCACCCAAGGGCACGCCGCAAGCGGTGCTTGAGAAATTGAACAAGGCCGTGCAGGCCGTGAACCAGTCGCCGGAGTATCGCAAGCTGATGGATGCCCAGGGTGTGGAGCTCTGGACCCTGACGCCGCAGGAAGCCACCCAATACGTGGAAAAAGACCAGCTTGCGATGCGCAAGCTGGTGGACAGTGCTGGCCTGACGAAGAAGTAGGGCGCGCGCGGGGCGGCGGACTTGCGCTTCACCCCAGCGCGCTAAGCCGCCGGATCGCAACCAGCGTCTCCTGAACCAGGCGCTGCATCAATTCGGCGGCCGGCACCAAGTCGCCGATCAGTCCCGCGCTTTGACCGGCTTCCACCTTGCCCAGGTCGATATTGCCGTCCAGCGCGGCCTGCTTCAACGTGCTTTGCGCGAACAAGCCGTCCAGTGCTTCGTCGCTGCTGGTGCGTTCGGCGTTCAGGTACTGCTGGGCAAAGGCGTTGCGCAGCATGCGTACCGGCGAGCGGCCGCGGCCGACCAAGGTGGTGTCGCTGATGCCGGCGGCCATCACGGCCTCCTTGTAATCGGCGTGCACGCTCGCCTCGGGCGTCAGCAGGAAGCGCGTTCCGAGTTGCGCGCCAGCCGCGCCCAGGCACAGCGCCGCGGCAATGCCGGCGCCATCCGCGATGCCGCCCGCGGCGATGACCGGCAGGTCTACGCGCTGCACCGTTGCACGCAGCAGCACCTGTGTGGTGATCTCGTCCGGGCCTGGGTGCCCGCCGGCTTCCAGGCCCACCGCGATCACGCCATCCACGCCCGCCGCTTGGGCTTTCTCGGCGTGGATGGGACTGGCAATGACCTGCAGCCATTTCATCCCGGCATCGTGCACGCGGGCCAGATGCTCTCGGGGCCCGCCTTGCGAGGCAATGATGATGGGTGCGCCTTCGGCGATGGCGATGTCCAGATGCTCGCGCGCGCGCTTGTTGTACAGCGGTATGTTGACCGCGTAGGGCGCGTCGGTCAGGGTGCGCAGCTTGCGCAGTGCGGCCTGCAACGCCTCCGGGTACATTGGGCCGGAGGCCACCACGCCCAGGCCCCCGGCGGCCGACACGGCGGCAGCCAGTTCCGCGTTGGACGACGCCCAGCTCATGCCGGCTTGAATGATGGGGTATCGGATACCCAGAAGATGGGTCAACGGGGTTTGCAAGGTCATGATGGCGTCTCGTCCGAAAGGAACCATTCTCGGTCAAGTCGTTGAGTTAATCAACTAAATCGCAACGTCAACCCGTCAAATTCACCGTCGCCCCATGCCGAACCACGCGCTTGGCCAAATCCCCGCCCACCCAGTAAGCTAGCTCCGCCGGATGCGCAATCTCCCAAGCGACAAAATCCGCCACCTTGCCCACCTCCAGCGTCCCGCGCGTCGCTGACAAGCCCAACGCCCGGGCCGCATTTGCCGTCACGCCCGCCAGCGTTTCCTCCGGCGTCATCCGGAACAAAGTGCACGCCATGCTCAGCATCAAGCGCAGCGACAGCACGGGCGACGTTCCGGGATTCAGATCCGTCGAAATGGCGATGGGTACACCGTGTTGGCGCAGCAGATCCAGCGGCGGCAGTTGTGTCTCGCGCAGCGCGTAGAAGGCTCCAGGCAACAGCACCGCCACCGTCCCCGCTTTGGCCATCGCCCGCACATCCGATTCGGTCAGGTATTCGAGATGATCCGCTGACAGCGCCCCATGGCGCGCCGCCAGGCTAGCGCCGTGCAGCGAAGACAGTTGCTCGGCATGCAGCTTCACGGGCAGGTTCAGCCGTGCCGCCGCCTGAAACACGCGCTCCACCTGAGCGGGCGTGAACGCCAGATGTTCGCAGAAGGCGTCGACGGCATCGACCAGGCCCTCGGCCGCCAGGGCGGGCAGCATGCGCTGAGTGACTTCATCAATGTAGTCGTCGGGGCGGCCTTGGAACTCGGGGGGCAGCGCGTGCGCGGCCAGGCAGGTTGCCTGCACGGTCAGGGGCAGCGTCTGGCCCAGGTGACGGGCCACGCGCAGCATCTTGCGTTCGTTTTCCAGATCGAGCCCGTAGCCGGATTTGATCTCCAGCGTGGTGACGCCATCGCGCAGCAGTTGCACGGCGCGGCGGCGGGCGCTGGCGTAGAGCTCGTCTTCGGTGGCCGCGCGCGTGGCGCGCACGGTGCTGGCGATGCCTCCGCCCTGGGCGGCGATGGTGGCGTAGTCGACGCCTTGCAGGCGTTGCTCGAACTCCCGGCTGCGGTCGCCGCCGAACACCAGATGAGTGTGGCAGTCGATGAGGCCTGGCGTGACCCACGCGCCGCCCAGGTCATGCACGTGCGCGGCGTCCACGTTTGGCAATTGGGCTTCGGGACCGATCCACTCGATGCGATCGGCGCGGGTCACGATGGCTGCGTGTTCGATGAGGGAATACGCGCCACCCGCCATCGTGGCCGCGTGGCAATGTCGCCAGACTTGTCTCATGCACTTCTCCTTCCGGCAGCTGCCGGCCAGGGGATTGCCCTGACCGGCGCCGCGTCGATCAATCCGAGCCCTGCGTGGCCAGCACCGGGGCGCCGCCGCCGGGGCGTTTGGGATGCACCCAGAAACGATACGCCACGCAAAGCAGCGCGATCCACACCGCGCCCACGCCCAGCGCCGTCTGCGTGCCGGGGAAATAGCCCAGCACGGCGATCACGAA
>JAEYVD010000748.1 GCA_023432075.1 Pseudomonadota bacterium
ACGGGCATGGCCATCATGGGCTTTGGCGGCGGCGCCATGATCGGCGCGCCGCTGGCCGACATGCTGATGCGCCACTTTGCCACCCCGACCTCGCCGGGCGTCTGGCAGACCTTCCTGACCATGGCGCTGGTGTACTTCATCTTCATGATGTCCGGCGCGCTGGGCTACCGCGTGCCGCCCACCGGCTGGAAGCCCGCCGGCTGGACGCCGCCCGCCAAGCAGGTCAACAACGTCATGATCACGCAGCGCCACGTGCACGTGAAACGCGTCTGGGGCGTGCCGCAGTTCTGGCTGGTGTGGTGGGCGCTGTGCCTGAACGTCACGGCGGGCATCGGCATCCTCGGGATGGCCTCGCCGCTGCTGCAGGAAGTGTTCGGCGGCGGTCTGATCGACAAACCCGAACTGGGCTTCGCGCAGCTCGACAAGGACCAGCTCGCGGCCATCGCCGCGATTGCCGCCGGCTTTACCGGCCTGCTCAGCCTGTTCAACATCGGCGGCCGCTTCTTCTGGGCCAGCCTGTCCGACAAACTGGGCCGCAAGATGACGTACTTCGTCTTCTTCGTCCTGGGCTTCGTGCTGTACGCCGCCATTCCGTGGACCGCGCACATGGGCGCGCTGGCGCTCTTTGTGGCGGCGTTCTGCGTGATCCTGTCGATGTACGGCGGCGGCTTTGCCACGGTGCCCGCCTACCTGGCCGACCTGTTTGGCACCCAGATGGTCGGCGCCATCCACGGCCGGTTGCTGACCGCGTGGTCCGCGGCGGGCATTTTCGGGCCGGTTCTCGTCAACTACATCCGCGAATACCAGCTGTCCATCGGCGTGCCGCGCGCCCAGGTGTATGACATCACCATGTACATCCTGGCCGGCATGCTGGTCGTGGGCTTCCTGTGCAACCTTGCCATCCGCCCGGTCAACGCCAAGTACTTCATGACCGACGAGGAACTGGCCAAGGAAAAAGCGCTGGCGCACGAGCGCGCCGTGGCCTCCGAAACCCACGGCGTGGGCAGGTCTAACTTCCGCACGCCGCCCGCGCTGATCGCCTTTGCATGGGCCTGCGTCGGCATTCCGCTGGCCTGGGGCATCTGGATCACGCTGCAAAAGGCCGTCGTGCTGTTCCACTGACCCCGTTACGCCGCGGCGCCCGGCGCGCCGCGCGCCGGTCCCAGGGCGCGAAGCTGCTACATTGGCAGCCTCGCGCCCTTTTCTTATATGTGCCCTTCCCCATGATCCTGCCCTTCCCCCCATTCCCCGCCGGAGCGACCTCTTGAACGCGCCCGAACTGCACTGGGAAGAAAACGGCGTCGCCCGCTCGGCCCGCTGGCACTCGGAAACGGGCGCCACGCCGCCCAAGCGCGTCATCGTCGCCGACGACACCCTGACCGCGGACATGGCCTACCGCCACGCGTGCGAAGGCGTCGGCCTGCTGTGGCGCGGCGACTTCCAGAACGCGCGCCAGCTGTTGCAGGCCATCACCCGCCGCGTCGACAAGCGTCCGCGCAAACCGGTAGAAACCCAACTTGAGGCCTTCAACCAGCATCGTCAGGTCCAATCGCAGCGTGCCCGCATCCTGGGCATGCTGCTGATTCCCTTCGACGCCGGTCATGCCATCCCCCTGCGCCGCGCGCCCGACGCGCATCTGGCCTGCGAAGCCGCGAACGTGCCGGGCGATACGCCCTACGTCGCGTCGCTGCGCGAACTGCTGGGCCTGATCGGCGCCTACGAATGGCGCAGGAAGGGCGTGGAAATTCCCGCCCTGAACAACCGCATCCACCCGCACTACGGCGTGTTCTCGCCCGTGCGCGGCGAATACGTGGACCTGGTCGCCAACACGCCGATGCCGCGCGGCAGCGTGGCCTTCGATATCGGCACGGGCACCGGCGTGCTCGCCGCCGTCATCGCCCGCCGCGGCGGCAAGCGCGTCATCGCCACCGACATGGATCCCCGCGCGATCGCCTGCGCGCGCGAGAACCTGGAACGTCTGGGATTGTCGGGACAGGTCGAGGTCGAACAGACGGACCTCTTCCCCGAAGGCCGCGTGTCGCTCATCGTTTGCAACCCGCCCTGGCTGCCCGCGCGGCCCAGCTCGCCGCTGGAACATGCCGTGTATGACCCGGACAGCCGCATGCTGCGGGGCTTCCTGAATGGATTGAAGGACCATCTGACGCCGAACGGCGAAGGATGGCTGATCCTGTCGGATCTGGCCGAACATCTGGGGCTGCGCACGCGCAAGCAACTGCTCGCGATGATCGAGGCCGCCGGCCTGCGCGTGATCGAAAAACTGGACACGCGGCCGGTGCACGGCAAGGCGCGGGACGCGAACGATCCGCTGCATGCGGCGCGGTCCCGGGAGATGACGTCGCTGTGGCGATTGGGCGCGGTTTGAAGGCATACGGATACCGATGAAAGGTCTGCGGCCCCCGGAGCGGGCGCCGCATGAACCAGGCGGCTGCATGGGCCCGCAATCGCGGACCACGGCGGGCGGGACTGCAACGGCGCGTGAAAAGTATTCGCCACGCGCCGCTGATTGGCTACAATTAGCAATCATTCCCATTAGCATCTGCCAAGCCGACCCGTGCCGCCCGCCCACTTTGCGTCCTCCGCCGAATTCGTCAG
>JAEYVD010000754.1 GCA_023432075.1 Pseudomonadota bacterium
CGAACATCACAAAGCCCTCGACCGCCTTGTCCAGGAAGTCGTCGTCCTGCGCGGCCACGTCGGCAAAGAAGATGTTGGGGGACTTGCCGCCCAGTTCCAGCGTGACCGGAATGATGTTCTGCGACGCATACTGCATGATCAGCCGTCCGGTGGTGGTTTCACCGGTGAAGGCGATCTTGGCGATGCGCTTGCTGGAGGCCAGCGGTTTGCCGGCTTCCAGGCCGAAGCCGGTTACCACGTTCACGACGCCCGGGGGCAGGATGTCGCCGATCAGTTCCATCAGCAGCAGGATGCCCAGCGGCGTCTGTTCGGCGGGTTTCAACACCACGCAATTGCCGGCTGCCAGCGCGGGCGCGAGCTTCCACGCGGCCATCAGGATGGGAAAGTTCCACGGGATGATCTGTCCGACCACGCCCAGCGGTTCGTTGAAGTGGTAGGCCACCGTATCGTGGTCGATCTCGGATAGCCCGCCTTCCTGGCTGCGGATGCACGAGGCAAAGTAGCGGAAGTGGTCGATCGCCAGGGGAATGTCGGCCGCGCGGGCCTCGCGGATGGGCTTGCCGTTGTCCCAGGTTTCCGCCGTGGCCAGGCGTTCCAGGTTGGCTTCCATCACGTCCGCGATCTTCATGAGCATGCGGGCGCGCTCGGCGGCCGGGGTCGCACCCCATTTCGGCGCGGCGCGGTGCGCGGCGTCCAGCGCCAGTTCAATGTCGCGCTCCTTCGAGCGCGCGTTGCGGGTCAGGGTCTGGCCCGTGACCGGCGTGACGTTGTCGAAGTATTCGCCATCCGCGGGCGACTGCCATTTGCCGTCGATGAAGTTGTCGTACTGCGTCTTGAGGTCCAGACGGGTGCCATAGGTCTCCGGGGTAACGCGGGTCGCGATGTCCATGCTTGTCTCCGTATCGTTGGGATGGCGGCAGTGGGCTGCCTGTCCTGCATCAAGCAAAACGCATGCCAGTCGGGGCATCCCCGCTGGACAGCCCGCCTCACGCGTGCGAAAGTAGTTTTTCCGTCTTCAGTGTCGCAATCTGCGACGTTGTCGCGAAACAGGTGTCGCAGAACAGGCGTCGCAGAACGCCGGTCCCAGGAGACATACATGGCCTCTCACTCTGGTCGGCAGACGCTGACGCAGGCGCGCCTGCTCTTCAATCAGCAGGGCGCGGTGCCTGGCGGCATGGTTGCCGAACCCATCCTGCGTTCCTGGCGCCGTTGCGCCGACCTGGGCTTTGACATGCGCGGCGTGCGCCGCGCCGAACTCATGACGCAGGGCGAACTGCGCGAAGCGCAGCAGCGCAACGAAGCGCTGCGCCGCATGTCCGAACCCGCCATCGCTTATCTGCGCCACCAGGCGGGCGGCAGCGGCAACCTGGTCATCCTGTCGGACGCGCAGGGCCTGGTGCTCGACTCGGACGGCGATACGGGCTTTGCGCATCGCGCCTCGCGCGTGGCCCTGATGCCGGGCGCGCCCTGGGACGAGGTCGCCGCCGGCACCAACGCCATCGGCACCGCGCTCGTCGAAGGCCGTCCCATTGCCGTGCATGGCGCGGAACACTATTTCGAACCGAATCGCATCCTGACCTGCGCGGCCGTGCCCATCACGGATAGCGAAGGCCGCACCGTGGGCGTGCTGGATCTGTCCAGCCAGGCCCGCGACGTGCGTCCGGATGTGCTGGCGCTGGTGCGCGGGGCGGTGGACCGCATCGAACACCAGCTGTTCGAAGGCGCCTATGAACAATGCACGGTGCTGCGCCTGCATGCCGACCTCGCGGGGCTGGGTCAGCCCGGCGAAGCGCTGCTCGCATTTCAGGGCGACCTGCTGGTCGGCGCCAACCGCCGTGCGCTGCATGCGCTGGGGCTGGCGGCCACCGCGTTGGGCGTGTACCGCTACGCGGACGTGTTCGACGGCGATATCGGACGTGGCCCGGATGCCGCGGGCCGCGTGCACACGCGGACCGGCGCGGTCTATCACGCCCGCTTGCGCATGCCCCGCTCGCGCCCGCCGCAACCCCCCGCCACCCCGGCGCTGCGTGCGCCCGGCGCCGGCGCCAAGACGCCCGCGCCCAGCTTTGACGCCGCCACGCTAGGGGCCCTGGCGCGCGCCGTGCACCTGGCGGACGCGGGCGTGTCGATTCTGCTGCAGGGCGAAACCGGCGTGGGCAAGGAAGTGTTCGCGCGGCAGATCCATGCGCGCGGCCAGCGGGCCGCCGGTCCCTTCGTGGCGGTGAACTGCGCCGCGCTGCCCGAGAGCCTGATCGAATCGGAACTCTTCGGCTACGAAGAAGGCGCCTTCACCGGTGCGCGCCGCCAGGGCAGCAAGGGCCTGTTGCGGCAGGCGCACGGCGGCGTGCTGTTCCTGGACGAGATCGGCGACATGCCGCTCCTTCTGCAATCGCGCCTGTTGCGCGTGTTGCAGACGCGCGAGGTCTCGCCCTTGGGCGCGGCGCGGCCCATCGCGGTGGATTTCACGCTGGTGTGCGCGCCGCATCGGCCGCTTGCCCATGAAGGTCCGGACGCGCCGGTGCGGCCCGACCTGTACTTTCGCATCGCCGAATACACCGTCACGCTGGAGCCCTTGCGCGCGCGGGCCGACCGCCTGGAATTGCTGCGCGACCTGTGGGCCGCGC
>JAEYVD010000762.1 GCA_023432075.1 Pseudomonadota bacterium
CCACCCACTCGGTGCAGAACAGGCCAAGCAGGGCGCCAACCGCGCCGTACAGTTTTTCGCGTCCGTTGACGCCCACGGGCGCTGGCGCGAACGAGCCCAGCCAGCGCTTGATTGCAACACCCAAGACAATCTCTCCTCGCGACGCATTGATATGTCGCGGGGCGACAATTTATCACGAGGCGCATTACCTGACGGCATGAGCTTATGCCGGACAGGCGTCAAGCGGAGGGGGATCAGTCCTTGCCGTTCTCGGCGCCCATGCGCGCCAGCAATCGCGTCAGAAGCGGGCGCATGGCGTGCAGCTCTTCGAGATGCGAGGCGGACAGGTTTTCCAGCATGCGCTCGCCCTTGGCAGTCAGCACGACCTCGACGCGGCGCCCGTCCTCGGGGTCGGCTTCGCGGCTGACCAGGTCCAGCCGTGCCAGGCGGCCCACCAGTTCGGCCGCCGTGTGCGGGCGGATCAGCAGGCGGTCGGCGATTTCGCCGACGTAGAGGCCGCGGCGTCCGGGCGCGTTTTTGCGCGTGCCCTTGATGGCCAGCAACGCCTGATGCTGCTGCGGCATCAGGTCCAGGCCCGCGGCTGCGCTTTCACTGAATGCCGCGAATTTTCGCAACGCATAGCGAAAGTCCGCGAGCAGTTCGTAGTCGGCGGGAGACAGGCGAGTGGGTGTCTTGGAGGCGTTCACCGCGCGATTCTAATATATGTCGTGCTACGATATATATGACTTTTCGCAAACTCCCTGCGAATACTCCCAACCTTTCCTTGATCATGCCTCCCATTTCCTCTTCCGCCCGGCCCGGACTGCGGCTCGGCGACTTCACCACGGACCGGCGCGTCGTCCTGTTGATGAGCCTTGCCATTCCTGTCGGCCTGGCCAGCGTCGCGGCCGCCTGGATCCTGCTGCGCCTGATCGCGCTTTGCACAAACCTGGCCTATCACGGCCTGTTTTCCTTTGCTGACCTGCCCATCACCACCGGCCGTCTCGGGTGGGGATCGGTGGCCATCCCGGTGATCGGCTGCCTCATCATCGGCCTCATGGCGCGCTACGGCTCCGAAAAGATCCGTGGCCACGGCATTCCCGAAGCGATGGAAGCCATCCTGATCGGCAAGAGCCGCATACAGCCAAAGGTAGCGGTGCTCAAGCCCGTCTCGTCGGCGGTGTCCATTGGCACCGGCGGCCCATTCGGCGCCGAAGGGCCCATCATCATGACCGGCGGCGCGATCGGATCGCTGCTGGCGCAAACCATCCATCTGGACGACGGCGAACGCAAGACGCTCTTGGTTGCCGGCGCGGCGGCCGGCATGACGGCCATCTTTGGAACGCCGCTAGCCGCGGTGTTGCTGGCGGTCGAACTGCTGCTCTTCGAATGGAAGCCGCGCAGCTTCCTGCCCGTGGCCGTAGCCGCGCTGGTGGCGGCCGCGACGCGCGCCTTCGTCATGGAGCCTGGCCCGATCTTCGCGTATGCCGGCACGTTCGCCTTCACGCCGTGGCATCTGGTGGCGTGCGCCGCGGTCGGTGTGCTGGCGGGGCTTGGGTCTGGCGTACTCACGTCGCTGGTGTATGCGGCCGAAGACCTGTTCGAGAAACTGCCCATCCACTGGATGTGGTGGCCGGCCATCGGCGGATTGGCCATCGGGATCGGCGGCCTGATCGAGCCCGCCGCGCTTGGCGTGGGCTACGACAACATCCGCCACATGCTGGCGGGCGATCTGGCTTTTCAGGCGGTGCTGGTGCTGCTGGTGGTCAAGGTCGCGATCTGGTCTATCGCACTGGGGTCCGGCACGTCAGGCGGCGTGCTGGCGCCGTTGCTGATCTTTGGCGGCGCGCTGGGCGCGCTGGCGTCGCCCGTACTGCCGCAGGCCGACCCGGGATTCTGGGCATTGGTGGGCATGGCGGCGATGATGGGCGGCACGATGCGCGCGCCGCTGACGGCGACGCTCTTTGCCGTGGAGCTGACCGGCAACCTGCATGCGCTCTTGCCGGTGCTGTCGGCGTGCGTGTTTGCCTATGGCGTGACCGTGCTGCTGCTCAAACGGTCGATCCTGACCGAGAAGATCGCGCGCCGCGGCCACCATATCAGTCGCGAGTATCGCGTGGATCCCTTTGACCTCTTGCGCGTGGGCGACGTGATGACCACACCTGTGCAGACGCTGCCCGACACGATGACGGTGGCGCAGGCCGTGACGCATTTCACCACCGCGCAGCCCGTCCACACGAGCTATCCGGTGCTGGACGCGCAAGGCGTCGTGGTGGGCGAGGTGACGCGCGCCGACACGTTGGCGTGGGCTTTGCAAGGCGAACCGGACGAACGGACGCTGGCGCAGGCGCTGGCCGGGCGCGAACTGGTGTTCGGCCATCCGGATGAGCTGGCCAGCCAGATCGCCGACCGCATGGCGTTGTCCGGGGCGGGGCGCGTTCCGATCATCGACCGCGATTCCGGCCGGTTGCTGGGCATCGTGGGCCGCAAGGACCTGTTCCGTTCGCGCGCGCCCCGGTTGCGCGAGGAAAGCCAGCGGGCGGCGTTTTTCCGCCGTGGGGCGTCTGCGCCGGGCAGGCTGCGCAAGACGGGCTGAGGCGGTTCCGTTACGTCGCCGCGGTCTTAGCGCCCGATGCGCGCAGTTCCCACAACACGTCCAGCACGTGCTGCGTGGCCGCTTCCACTTGCCCGGCGCGAGGCGCGATGCCCCGCGGCCGCCACAAGGCGGGCCGCACCGGCCGCATGATGACGCGCGGATCGGGTTGCGGCGCGGTCGCCTCATGCGGCAACAAGGTCGCGCCATAACCGGCAGCCACCAGGCTCTTGATGGCGTCGTTGTAGTTCAACTGGATGCGCGCGCGCGGGTTCAGGCCGGCGGCCATGAACCATTCGCCCGTCAGCCGCGACAGGCGCGTGCTGGCGTCGTTCAGGATCAGCGGCCGCTCGGCCAGCCACGCGGGCGTCAGGCGAGCCGGCGCTTTCCAGGTTGCGGGCAAAAAGGCCATCACCGGATCGCGGCGCCACGGGCGCAGCACCAGTCCCGTCATGGGCGGCTGGGGCAGCGCGACCAGTCCCACGTCCAGCGTCCCTTCGGCCAGCCTCAGCAGCGTCTCCTGCGAGGTCAGCACCGCCACCTGCACGTCGATGCCGGGGTGATCGCGGCCCAGTGTTTCCAGCGCCTGCGGCAGCAGATGCGCGATGGCCCCGGTCGAGGCCCCGAGCCTCACGCGGCCGGCCAGGCCTTGCACCTGCCGCTGCACGTCGTCCAGCGCCTGGTCCGCTTCCGCCAGCAGGCGGCGCGCCCGTTCCAGCAACGTTTCACCGATGGCGGTGGGCCTGACCTGTCCGCGTTTGCGCGTCAGCAGCGGCGCGCCGACGCGGGCTTCCAGGTCCGACACGTGCAGGCTCACGGTGGGCGGCGCCAGGTGCAGGGCACGTGCGGCGTCGGCAAACGACCCGAGGTCCGCGATGGCGACGAGCGTGCGCAGACGGTCCAGGCTGATTTCGCGCATGGGGGTTTTCCGGGTTGGGTTTCGGTGTTGGCGCCGGCGCGCCCACGTCATTCAGAGAAGCTGAATTAAACGGTCATGATATTCGACTTTTCTTATCTGGCCGCGGGATCGAAGATGACGTTCATTCCTGAGCAGATCAGGCAACGCCGAACCATCCGGACCGCATCATGACCCAACCTCTAGTTTTCATTGACGGCGACCAGGGCACCACCGGCCTGCAGATCCACGAGCGGCTGCACGGCCGCACCGACCTGCGGCTGCTGACGCTGCCCGAGACCGACCGCAAGAACCCGCAGCGCCGCGCCGAGGCGATCAACGCCAGCGACATCGCGATTCTCTGCCTGCCCGACGAACCGGCGCGGCAGGCCGCCGCCTCGGTCGTCAATCCCAAGGTCCGCATCATCGATGCCAGTTCCGCGCATCGCACGGACGCGGGTTGGGTCTATGGTTTTCCGGAAATGCGCGCCGGCCAGGCTGAGCGGATTGCGCACGCCTTGCGGGTCAGCAACCCCGGCTGCTATCCCACCGGCGCCATCGCGCTGCTGGGGCCGCTCGTGCAGGCGGGGCTGGTGCCCGCCGACTATCCGGCGGTCATCAACGCCGTGTCCGGCTATTCGGGAGGCGGGCGTGCCAGCGTCGATGCCTACGAAGGCGCCGACGGTGCGCGCGGGCCCGCGTTCCAGCTCTATGGCCTGGGTCTGGCCCACAAGCACACCCCTGAGATCGAGCGGCATGCGGGTCTCACGCAGCGTCCGGTGTTCGTGCCTTCTTACGGCGCATTCCGCCAGGGCATCGTGCTGACCGTGCCGCTGCACCTGCGCCTGCTGCCCGCCGGCGTGGACGCCGCGGCGCTGCACGATTGCCTGCAACAGCACTACGCCGGCGCTGCCCACGTGCAAGTGGTGCCGCGCGACGAGGCGGCCACGCATGCGAACCTGGATCCCCAGGCGCTGAACGGCACAAACGACCTGCGGCTGGGCGTGTATGGCAATGCACAGCACGGCCAAGTGCTGCTGACTGCCGTATCCGACAACCTGGGCAAGGGCGCATCGGGCGCGGCAGTGCAGAATCTGGATCTGATGCTGGCCGCGATGCGTTGATGGGGCGTGTGCAAGCCGGGCAAGGCCATGGGGCCTTTGCCCGGCCCATTTACTTGTCGAGCCAGGGCGCTTCCTTCCAAAGCTGGCGGAATTGCGCTTCACCCGCCGAAAGTTCCTTGGCGTATTCCGCGGGCGGCAGGTAGCGCAGCGGTGCAAACATCTCGCGGGCCTTGGCCTGGAATTTCGGATCGTCCACCGTGCGCTGGACGGCCGAAACCAGCTTCGTGCGGACCTCGTCGGGTAAGCCCTTGGGTGCGGCCAGGCCGCGCAGCGAAGCCAATTCGAAGTCGAATCCCTGTTCCTTGAAGGTGGGCACGTCGGGCAGCGCGGCAGAGCGGGTATTGCCCATCTGTCCCAAAAAACGCAGCGGCGTGCCGCCTTTCCGGTACTGAAGCGCCTCGCCCACGTTGATGGCGCCGATCGTGATTTCGCCGCTTGCCAATGCGCCACGCACCTCGCCGGCGCCCTTGTACGGGATGTGGCTCAGTTTGGTGCCAGACGTGCGTTCGAAGCGGAGCATGGCCAGGTGGTCGTCCGAGCCCGTGCCCGTGGTGCCGACGGTGACCTTGCCGGGGTTCTGCTTGGCATAGGCAGCCAATTCCGCCAGGTTCTTGATCGGGTTGTCGTTCAGCACCGAGAACGCGCCCGGGTCATCGATCAGGTTGCCGAGCAGATCGTAGCTTTGCCAGGTGAAGTCCGTCTTGCGCTCGATGGGAATCGTCAGCAGATTCGGCGTGTTGATGAAGCCAATGGTGTAGCCGTCCGGCTGAGCGCGCGCCAGTTCCGCAAAGCCGATGGCGCCGCCCGCGCCCGGCCGGTTCAGCACCACGATGCGCGCGTCGCCGCCCAGGTACTTTTGCAGGAAAGGCGCCATCATCCGGGCGACCAGATCGGTGCCGCCGCCAGGTCCGTACGACACGATCAGGTTGATCGGGCGTTCAGGATAGCCGGCTGCCTGCGCGGCGCCGGAAAACAGGGCGGCGCCTGCAAGCAGGGTGGCCAGGGTGCGCAACGTGCGGCGCTTGGTCTGTTGTTGCATGGTTGTCTCCTTTGGATGTTTTGGCGGTCACGGCCTGTCGCGTGCCTCTCGGCGCCGGCAGGCACGAATGCCGCGTTGTTATGTCAGGTTGGCAATACGTTCGGCGGCCCTTGGCCAGACCTCCGGGTTGACGAGTTGCGGCGGCCGCTCGCCGCGCAGCATGGCGGCAAGCTGCGCGGCCGAGGAACGGGCGACGCTGCGGCGCGCTTCGTGCGTGACGCCTGCGGTGTGGAAGGTGGCGACGACGTTGTCCAATGCCAGCAGCGGGACCGAACGGTCGGGCGGTTCCTGCTCCCACACGTCCAGCCCGGCGCCTCGCAGGTGTCCGCCCTGCAACGCGTCATGCAGCGCGCTTTCGTCATGGATGCCGCCGCGGGCCGTCGAGATGAAGACCGCGCCGGGCTTCATCGCCGCGAAGGCGCGCGTGCCGAACAAACCGCGCGTGGAAGCGTCCAGCGGGCAATGCAGCGAAACGATGTCGGACTGCGACAGCAGTTCGTCCAGCCCGACCGGTTCGGCGCCGCGGGCGCGGATGGCCGCGGCGTCCAGCAGCGGATCGTGGGCGATGACGCGCAGGCCAAAGCCTTGGGCAATGCGGGCCACGCTCGTGCCGATCTTGCCAATGCCCACCAGGCCGATGACCGCGCCGTGGATTTCGTGGCCCATCAGGTCTTCGCGCGAAAAGCCGGTGTCATGGCGCAGGCGGTTATGGGATTCGACGATCCGGCGTTGCACGGCCAGCAGCAGCGCGTAGGTGTGTTCGGCCACGGACTCCGCGTTGCCGCCGGCCTGGTTCACGACGGCGATGCCGGCCGCCGTGCAGGCTGGTACATCAATGGTGTCGTAGCCCGCGCCGCCCGACGACACGCACACGAGGTCCGGGCACTGCGCGATCAATGATTCGCCGACAAACCACTGGCGCGGCAGCTCATCCTTGGCCGCGGACACATGGTAGGCATGGGCGGATTTCAATCCGGCTAGCGTGCGGGCGTCGTCGCCCTTCGCGGGAAGCACCGACAGCGCGATGCCGGGCGTGGCGCCGATAATCTCGTCAAATACGGGGTTCAGCCACAGGTCCAGGCGAACAAGCCGGGCGGGGCGGTCGTGCGGGGTGAATCCGAAATCCGGCATGTGGCCTCATCTCCAGTGGGTGTCCGACGGGACTCTACGCCCGCCAAAAGGGGAGATAAAGCGAATAATTTGCAGCTCAAAAGAATACTTTTGTGAAACTGTTCAACGCCGTGCAGGCGTAGCCGCTTCCGATCAGACCATTCCCGCAGGCGCGTGAAAATCCAGGCAGGCCTCGGCGTGCGCGCGCAGCGTTTCCAGCATGGGGCGCGTGTCGTCCCGGCGCCATTGGAAGGTATAGGTAAGCGGGCGCAGGGGCGCGAACCCGGGCAACGGGTGCAAGTCACCCCGGTCGATCAGGATGCGTGCCCAGGCCGATGGCAGGAAGCCAAGCCCCAAGCCGTGCCGAAGCATGGCCGCGATGCCGCCCCAACCGTTGCAGCACTGATTGCGTCCGGGCGACACGCGCTGCTCGGTCAGCCAGTCATCCAGGATACGGATGGCGCCCGAGCTTTGCGGCAGGGTGATGAGCGTCAGCCCGGGCAGGTCGGCAGGCGTAAGCGTCTGGGGATCCGGGACGGCGTCAGCCGCGGCCACCCATTCGAACTGGGCGCTGCCGATGACGCGCGACGCGATCGACGGCCGGGAAGAGGGGCCCGCGATGACGGCAAAGTCCAGCTCGCCTTCTTCCAGGCCGCGTTCGACCAGTTCGCCAACGCCCACGAAGGGCTCCACCAGTAGATCAGGGTGGTCGAGCTGAATCACTTCAATCAGGCGGGCCATCCAGGTCAGTGAGGTCAGTTCGCCCGCGCCAAACCGGCAGCGTCCGGAATAACTGAGGTTGTTGCTGGCCTGCTGCATGAACTGGTCGGCATTGCGCAGCAGATCCTTGGCGTGCGGCACCAGCTGTTCGCCCAGCGCAGTCAACGTGGCGCTGCGGGCGCTGCGGCTGAAGAGTTCGGCCCCAATCGACGATTCCAGTTCGCCAATGCGTTTGGACAGCGACGAGACCGAAATATTGAGACGATTCGCGGCGATGGCGAAATTCTTGCAGGTGGCGGCCCAATAGAAGGCCTCGAGTTGCTTGAGCGTCATGAATGGATGCCGTCTGGCGGATGCAGGCTTGCGGAGCAGCGCGATTGAGGGTGAATAAAAGTGTAGGGAACAACATCAATAAAGTCACTTTATTCAAACTGCGGTCCCGCCTATAGTCCCCGGCGATACTGACAACGACAGGACGGCCGGTTGCCAGGCGACCGCCGAAAGGAGCTCACATGCCCGATCCGCTGCGCTGCATGCTCAGTCTGCACGATTTCGAAGCCGCCGCCAGAAAGCGCCTTCCCAAACCGATCTATGCGTATGTATCGGGCGCGGTCGAGGACGGCCATTCGGAACGCGGCAACCGCGACGCATTTGCCGAATATGGCTTTCGGCCCAAGGTGCTGGTGGACGTGTCGGCCCGAAGCACGCAGAGCACGGTGCTGGGCCGGGACTTCGCGGCGCCCGTGGGCGTGGCGCCCATGGGCATTTCGGCGATATCCAGTTACCGCGGCGATATCGTGATGGCCAAGGCGGCCGCAGAGGCAGGCGTGCCCTGCATCATGAGCGGTTCGTCCCTGATCCGCCTGGAGACCGTGATGGAGGCGGCGCCGGGCACCTGGTTTCAGGCCTATCTGCCGGGCGACGACGCACAGATCGCCGCGCTCATCGATCGCGTGGCGGCGGCAGGCGTCGGCACGCTCGTCCTGACGGTCGACACGCCGGTCGCCGCCAATCGCGAGAACAACGTGCGCGCAGGGTTTTCGACGCCGTTGCGGCCAAGCCTGGGCCTGGCCTGGCAGGGGCTGACGCACCCCCGGTGGCTCTTCGGCACGTTCCTGCGCACGCTGCTGCGCCACGGCATGCCGCACTTCGAGAACAACTATGCGACCCGGGGCGCGCCCATCCTGTCGGCCAGCGTGCTGCGCGACTTCTCCGACCGGGGCCACCTGAACTGGCAGCATGTGGCGGCCATCCGCCGGCGCTGGAAGGGGCAGATGGTGCTGAAGGGCATTTTGCATCCCGACGATGCGCGGGCGGCGCAGGCGCATGGCATGGACGGCATCATCGTGTCCAACCACGGCGGCCGGCAACTGGATGGCAGCGTGCCGCCCCTGCATGCGCTGCCCGCCATCGTCGACGCGGTGGGCGGCAGCATGGAAGTGATGCTGGACAGCGGCGTGCGGCGGGGGACGGACGTGATCAAGGCGTTGGCGCTGGGTGCGCGCTGCGTGTTCGTGGGGCGTCCGTTCAACTATGCGGCGACGGTCGCCGGCCAGCGCGGCGTGGCGCACGCAATCGCGCTGATCGCCGACGAAGTCAAGCGCAACATGGGGCTGCTGGGCATCGTCGATGTCAGGGAATTGAATGCCGCCTTCCTGCAGCGGTCCTCATTGCCGGCGGGGCACGGCGCGTAGCGCGTCCAGGCGCTGGGCCAGCGTGGCGGCGGACAATTCGCCCACGCGCAGGTCCACCATCCGTCCGCTGGCATCCAGAAATAGCGTGGCCGGCAGGCCGCGGTTGCTGAGCTGGCGGGACGCGTCGCTGGCCGGGTCCATAAGCACGTTTTGAAGCGCCGGGGCGTGCTGACGCAGGTACTGCGTGATCTCGGGCGGGGCTTCACCCTGGTTCAAAAACACGAAATGCACGTCCGGGTGGGCGGCTTGCGCCGCTTCGAAAGCGGGCATTTCGCGCCGGCACGGCGGACACCAGCTTGCCCACAGGTTGATGACGGTCGGCTTGCCCTGATAGGCGGCCAGCGTCACGGGGGCGGCGTTCAAGTCCTGCAAACGAAGCTGCGCGAGCGCTGGCGGCGGTTGATCGGGCGGCGCCAGCAGCCGGCCCCCAGCGAGCCAGGTGGCCGTGGCCAGCGCCAGGGCGCCGATGACGGCAGGCCTTGGCACGCCGCGGCGCAGCATGGTCGCCACGGCATAGATCCAGGCGGCTGCCAGACCCCACGTGCCGGCCCAGCCGCCGTCGCGTATATCCAGCACGGCCAAGGGGTTCTCTACGAAAGGATCCCGGTACTGCCAGACAAAGCCCAACCGCGCGGCCAGCAGACCCACGATCAGCGCGCCCCACAGCACGCCGGAGACGTCGGCGCGACGGCCGTCGCGGCCCGCGCGGTTCAGCAGGTGTGCCGCCAGCAGCCCAACGAGGGCGGCGGCGGCCAGCACGGCGAGTTCGGCGGGGAAAACAAGCGGGCCAAGACGGATGGCGGGCGGCATGCAGGTTCCTGGTGGGAGAAGGCCGCCAGCCTAGCACGGCGCGCCTGGACGGCAGCCTGGCGGGATCCGGCCAAGAACAGCATGAATTCCGTCAGAAGCCAATTTCCCGTTGCAGCGCCGCCACCGCAAGGCGGATGCCGACGCCGATGAAGCTCTGGCGCCCCGCGCCCAGTTGCGCGGTGCCATTCATCTCGCGGTCCATGCCGTTTGCCCCATCGCAGTCCGCAAAGCGTACCTGCCAGGTTGCGCGCAAGGGCACCAGCCGATGCGTCTTGGCGTCCCGCTCCGCCGGAATCGGACCGCCGTAGGTGCTGGCCACGCTGGGTTCATCCAGTGTGGATACGTTGACGCGATCGATGGCTTGGACGCGGCAGGTGCGTGCGGCCATTTCGGGCAGGCTCGCGACGAATACGGCGGATTGCCCCGGCGCCAGCCGCGCAACCTCTTCCTCTCCCACGTAAGCATTGCCTTTCACGCCCTCCGGCGCGACCAGGTCGTACAGCCGTTCTCCGCGCGGCAGCCAGGTGCCTGGCGCCTGACCTTCGCCGTCGGCCTGCACGACGCCATCGAAAGGCGCGCGCAAGCTCAATTGCGCGATCTGCGCTTGCAGGCCCGCCACAGTTTCGCGCGCGGCGGACCAGCGGCTTGTCAGCGCCGTGCCTTGCTGGCGCAGGCGATCGTCGAAGGGTTGCTGTTCGACTTGCCACCGCAACTGCTTTTCTTCCGCCGTGGCGGCAGCGAGTGTGGCCTGCAGGTCGGGAGATACCAGCACAGCCAGGACATCCCCGGCCTGGACGCGCTGACCGTCGCGAGCCGGCGGCGGGGTGTCGGCCAGATAGCCGGCCGCCACGGTGTACAGGCCTTGCGCCCGCTGCGGCCCCAGCACTGCCGGCGCGCTGACGCCGGCATGCCAGGGCACGACAAAGAACGCCACGATGGCCGTGCCCAGCAGCGCACTGCGCACCGTCTGGAAATTCCAGTGCAGGTCCTCACGACGCGAACCGATCGCCTTGACCTCGTTCCACACGGGGCGCAGGATGAACCACCACAACTCGACGCAGAACAACAGC
>JAEYVD010000832.1 GCA_023432075.1 Pseudomonadota bacterium
CTTTTAGTTAACAGGAGTTCCTCATGGCCTTGCGTCCCCTGGGCGATCGCGTGATCGTCAAACGCCTCGAAAACGAGCGCAAGACTGCCTCGGGCATCGTCATCCCGGACAGCGCCGCTGAAAAGCCCGACCAGGGTGAAGTCGTGGCCGTCGGCCCCGGCAAGAAGACCGAAGACGGCAAGATCCTGCCGGTTGACCTGAAGGCTGGTGACAAGGTTCTGTTCGGCAAGTACGCCGGCCAGTCCGTGAAGGTTGATGGCGAAGAACTGCTCGTCATCCGCGAGGACGAAATCCTCGCCGTGGTCCAGTAAACCCCGCCTCAAACGAATTTTCGAAGGAAGCTAAGAAATGGCTGCCAAGCAAGTATTGTTCGGTGATGACGCCCGCGTGCGCATCGTCCGTGGCGTGAATGTTCTCGCCAACGCTGTCAAGACCACCCTGGGCCCCAAGGGTCGCAACGTCGTGCTGGAGCGCTCGTTCGGCGCCCCGACCGTGACCAAGGACGGCGTGTCCGTCGCCAAGGAAATCGAACTGAAGGACAAGTTCGAAAACATCGGCGCCCAACTCGTCAAGGACGTCGCGTCCAAGACCTCCGACAACGCCGGTGACGGCACCACGACCGCCACCGTGCTGGCCCAGGCCATCGTTCAGGAAGGCCTGAAGTACGTTGCCGCCGGTTTCAACCCGATCGACCTGAAGCGCGGCATCGACAAGGCTGTCGCCGCCGCCGTCGCCGAACTGAAGAAGCAATCCAAGCCGGTCACGACCAGCAAGGAAATCGCTCAAGTCGGTTCCATCTCGGCCAACAGCGATTCCTCCATCGGCCAGATCATCGCTGACGCGATGGACAAGGTCGGCAAGGAAGGCGTCATCACCGTCGAAGACGGCAAGTCGCTGGAAAACGAGCTGGACGTCGTCGAAGGCATGCAATTCGACCGCGGCTACCTGTCGCCCTACTTCATCAACAACCCGGACAAGCAAGTCGCCGTCCTGGAAGACCCGTATGTCCTGATCTTCGACAAGAAGATCAGCAACATCCGCGACCTGCTGCCCGTGCTGGAACAAGTCGCCAAGTCGAGCCGTCCCCTGCTGATCATCGCGGAAGACGTCGAAGGCGAAGCGCTGGCCACCCTGGTTGTGAACAACATCCGTGGCATCCTGAAGACCACCGCCGTCAAGGCGCCTGGCTTCGGCGACCGCCGCAAGGCCATGCTGGAAGACATCGCCATCCTGACGGGCGGCACGGTGATCTCCGAAGAAACCGGCATGTCGCTGGAAAAGGCCGGTCTGGCTGAACTGGGCCAAGCCAAGCGCATCGAAGTGGGCAAGGAAAACACCACGATCATCGACGGCGCTGGCGACAGCAAGTCCATCGAAGCCCGCGTCAAGCAAGTGCGCGTGCAGATCGAAGAAGCCACGTCCGACTACGACCGTGAAAAGCTGCAAGAACGCGTGGCCAAGCTGGCCGGCGGCGTTGCCGTGATTCGCGTTGGCGCTGCCACCGAAGTCGAAATGAAGGAAAAGAAGGCTCGCGTCGAAGACGCCCTGCACGCCACCCGCGCTGCAGTGGAAGAAGGCGTTGTGGCTGGCGGCGGCGTTGCGCTGCTGCGCGCCAAGCAAGCCATCGCTGACCTGAAGGGCGACACGCCTGACCAGAACGCCGGCATCAAGCTGATCCTGCGCGCTGTGGAAGAGCCCCTGCGCACCATCGTCACGAACGCCGGCGAAGAAGCCAGCGTCGTGGTCAGCAACGTGCTGAACGGCAAGGGCAACTACGGCTACAACGCCGCGACCGGCGAGTACACCGACCTGGTCGAGCAAGGCGTGCTGGATCCCACCAAGGTGACCCGCACCGCCCTGCAAAACGCTGCCTCCGTCGCCAGCCTGCTGCTGACGGCTGAAGCCGCCGTTGTTGAACTGGCTGAAGACAAGCCCGCTGCTCCGGCCATGCCCGGCGGCATGGGCGGCATGGGCGGCATGGACTTCTAAGTCCCGCTGTTCTTGCAAGGCCTCCCCGGCTTCGGCCGGGGAATGCAGTATCCAAAAACCCCCGGTCCTTCGCCCCGGGGGTTTTTCTTTTGTCCGCCCGGATATCTTTGCGTGTTGTTTCAGTGGCGGCGGATTTCGCGGGGTTGGCAAACGTTTGCCAACAATCTGGCCGTACCAGGGGCTTGCATGCGTCCCTACAATGAAGGTTCGTTTCACCGAGAATCTGCCCATGCGACTGCCCAGAACCGTGCTGCGTATCCTGCGCCCCTCCCAGATCGGCGGCCTGCTGGTGGACTCGGCCAAGCAGTGGTCCAGTCATCGCGCCTCCAGCAAAGGCGCCGCGCTGGCGCTGTACATGGTGTTTTCGCTGGCGCCGATGCTGCTGCTGGTGATCGCGGTGGCGGGCGCTTTCTTTGGCGAAGAGGCCGTGCGCTCCGAACTGTTTGCGCAGTTGCGCGACCTGATCGGCGATCGCGGGGCCGAGGTGATCCAGACGGTGCTGGCCAGCGCCCACGAATCAGGCAGCGGCTGGATGGCGGCCCTGGTGTCGATCTGCGTGCTGATCTTCAGCGCGACCACGGCCTTCGCCGAGCTGCAGGCCAGCCTGGACGAATTGTGGGACGTGAGGGCCAACCAGAAGAGCGGCCTGCATGGCCTGGTGCGCAGCCGCCTACTGTCTTTCGGACTGGTGCTGGTGCTGGCGCTGTTCCTGCTGGTGTCGCTGACGGTGAACGCGGCGCTGGCGGCGGCCAGGGGCATCTATGGCTCGCTATGGGCCAACTCGACGTTTTCGATCGTGGCGGAATGGGCGTCCAATCTGTTTTCGTTTTCGGTGGTGGCGGCGCTTTTTGCCGTGATCTTCAAGCTGCTGCCCAGCGCCAAGATCTCGTGGCAGGACGTCATCCCGGGCGCGATCGTGACGGCCGGGCTGTTCCTGCTGGGCAAATGGGGCATCGGGCTGTACCTGAGCCGCGGCGCGGCGGTATCGGCCTACGGCGCGGCTGGTTCGCTAATCGCGCTGCTGCTGTGGATCTGGTATTCGGCGCAGATCTTCTTCTTTGGCGCCGTCTTCACGCGCCAGTTTGCGCTGCGCTTCGGCAAGGTGGAGCGGCCGCGCGCGCCGTCCGCCGAAACGCCGGTTCAATCGCCCGCGCAAACGCCCGCCCAATCACCCGTGCAGACGCCCCCGACCGACGCCTGACCGCCGGGGGCTTCACGCCCCTTGCGTCTGATGCAAGGGCGGCAGCGCCGCGCCCAGCCGGCTGCTCCATTCCTGCATCTCGTTCCAAAGCGCCGGCGGCACGGGCAAGCCAAGGCGTTGGCGTTCCTGCTCGTGCTCGGCTTCCGGGTCGCCAGGCATGCGCGGCTTGCCGGGCGCGTTCGATAGCTCGATCGCCATCGCCGCCACCACTGCGGCCAGGGCAGCCCCGCCCGCGAAGCGCGCCGGATCGATGACGATGAAGAAAGCGCCCAGTTCACGCGGCCGGTCCAGCGCCTGGTACATGGACGAAATGTGGGGACCGTAAGGATTGCCGTTGAGCGGTCCGCATAGCAGCTCGATCACCATCGCAAGGCCATAGCCCTTGTAGCCGTATTCCTCGCCGCCCAGCGGACGCAGGGCGCGCGCGGCCTGCGCATCGGCGGAGTCGTCGCCCCGCCCGTCCAGCGCCACGCCCGGCGGCAGCGCCGCGCCGTCGCGCCGCGCGTTCATGACGCGGTTCCACGGAATGGCGGTGGTGGCCATGTCCAGGCAGAGCGGCCGGCCGCCTGCGCGCGGAAAGGCCAGCGAGATAGGATTGGTGCCGAAGAAGGGTTCGTGGCCGCCGAAGGGCGCGGCGATCGAGTCCGAGTGCGTGAAGGCGATGCCGATGAAGCCCTGCCGCGCCGCCGCGCGGCTGTACAGACCGATCGCCCCGCAGTGCGAGGAATCGCTGACGCCGACCGCCGCCACGCCGGCCTCGCGCGCCAGGTCGATCGCCAGCCCGTTGGCCCGATGGGCCACCACGATGCCCTGCCCCCGGCCGCCATGCAGCTGGGCGGTTCCCGGCCCCGTCCGGTCGACACGGATGTCGGGACGCGCCAGGATCGAGCCATGCGCCACGCGATTCAGGTAATGCGGCAGACGCGCGATACCGTGAGAATCGATGCCCCACAGGCTGGTCTGCGCCAGGCTTTGCGCCAGGCAGCGCGCGTCATCCGCCGGAAAATCCTGCGCAAGCAGGCACGCCGCGGCCCAGCGTTCCCAATCGGTGGCGGTCACGCGGCGGTCGGCGTTCATGTCTTGTCTCCTAGGTGGCCGCCTGCACGGCGTGGATTACGCCATGCTCGCGCAGCGCCTCCAGATGCTTGGTCAGGGCGCCGACGAACTCGGCTGAATCGCCCAGGTTGCCGAACACCGGTTTGAACCGCGCCAGCACCGTTGCGCGCCGCTGCGCGGCCTGCGACGGCATGGCTGCATGCGCGGCCACCTCGGCGCGGGCCAGCAGGCGGTCAAGACGTGCGGCAATGGGGTCCTGGATGGGGTAGGCGCTGCCCTGCTCGTCCTCGCCGCGCAGGTAGTTCAGCCATGCCGCAACCGCCAGGCACAGCCGATCGATGCCGTGGCCAGCGCGCAGCCGGTCGCGGATGGTGTCCAGCAGGCGCTGGGGCAGCTTCTGCGACCCGTCCATGGCGATCTGCGAAAGCGGGTGCGGCAGCGCCGGGTTGGAGATCCGTTCCAGGAACCGCAGACGGTATTCCACCAGTCCCGCGTCGGGAATGCCGCGCAGGGTTGGGGCGATCTCTTCGCGCATCATGGCGTCGATGAACGCGCGCAGCGCGGGCGTGTTGACGGCATCGGCCACGGTGTGCAGGCCCAGCGTCGCGCCCAGATACGCCAGCGCAGAATGCGGGCCGCTGACCATGCGCAGCTTCAGGCGCTCGTAGGGCGCCGCGTTGCCCACGAAGGTGGCGCCGCCCTGCGCGTCCCAGGCGGGACGTCCGGCGGCGAATTTGTCTTCAATCACCCAGTTCAGATAGGGCTCGCCAAGCACCGGCCAGGCGTCTTCGACGCCCAGGCGCTCGGCAATCCGCCGGCGGTCCTGGTCTTCGGTGGCCGGCACGATGCGGTCGACCATGGAGTTCGGAAAGGTGCAGTTGCGGTCGATCCAGTCGGCCAGGGTCACGTCGACCCGAAGCGCAAACGCCAGCACCAGACTGCGCAGCGTGTCGCCATTGCCGCGCAGGTTGTCGCACGACAACAGCGTGATCGGCGGCAGGTCACGCTCGCGACGCAGGGCCAGGCCATAGACCAGGATGCCGATGGTGCTGCGGGGCCGGATGGGGTTTTCCAGATCGTGCACGATGTCCGGATCGTCCCAGCGCAGATGGCCCGTGGCCGGTTCGTGGCTGTAGCCCTTCTCCGTCACGGTCAGGCTGACGATACGGGTCTGCGGATACGCGATGCGTTCGAGGACGGCGTTGGGGTCTTCCTCGGCCACCATCACGCGCAGCACCGAGCCCACGATTCGAAGCTGTTCGCGGCCCTGGCCGTCCGGACCGGCGTCACGCACGGCCAGCGTGTACAGGCCGTCCTGGGGCGTGAGCGCATCGCGCGTGGCGGGGTGACGCAGTGAGACGCCCAGGATGCCCCAGGTGAGGTCGCCGCTGGCTTGCATGGCCTGATCGGTCACAAACGCCTGATGCGCACGGTGAAAGGCGCCCAGCCCCAGATGGACGATGCCCGGCGTCAGCCGGCTGCGGTCGTAGCTGGGCTTTTCCACGTCGGCGGGCAGACGCGGCAATGACTCCGAGTTCAAACGTTCAAGCATGGGTGCGCAATGCCTAAAAGGGGCGACGCCAGGGTATAGCATGCCCCGAGCCGTCTTCGCTACATCACCGCGCCCAGTTGCCAGGGGACGAATTCGTTTTGCCCGTAGCCGTGCGTCTCGCTGCGGGTGCGCCGTCCCGACGCCGTCTGCAGCATGAGCTGGAAAATGCGTTCGCCCATCTGCGCCACGCTTTGCGCGCCGTCGACGACTTCGCCGCAATTGATGTCGATATCGTCGGACTGGCGCTGCCACAGCGCCGTGTTGGTAGACAGCTTGAGCGACGGGGCGGGCGCGCAGCCATACGCGGACCCGCGGCCGGTCGTGAAGCAGATCAGGTTGGCGCCCCCGGCCACTTGCCCGGTGGCCGAGACCGGGTCATAGCCCGGGGTGTCCATGAAGACCAGCCCACGCGTATGCACGGGCTCGGCGTATTCGTAGACATCGGTGAGATTGGTCGTGCCGCTCTTGGCGATGGCGCCCAGCGACTTTTCCAGGATGGTGGTCAGGCCGCCCGCCTTGTTGCCGGCCGAGGGGTTGTTGTCCATCTCGGCATCGTTGCGGGCGCAGTAGTCTTCCCACCAGCGCACGCGCGCCAGCAGCTTGTCCGCCACGGCGGGCGATTGCGCGCGGCGCGTCAGCAGGTGCTCGCCGCCATAGATTTCCGGCGTCTCGGACAGGATGGCCGTGCCGCCGTGACGCACCAGCAGGTCGACCGCAGCGCCCAGCGCCGGGTTGGCGCTGATGCCGGAATAGCCATCCGACCCGCCGCACTGCAAACCCACGGTCAGGTGGCTGGCGGGCACGGCCTGGCGCTCGACGCGATTGGCCTGGTCCAGCATGCGCTCGACCAGTTCGATGCCGCGCGCCACCGTCTTGCGCGTGCCGCCGGTGTCCTGGATGTTGAACGTGTGCAGCATGCCGCTTTCGCGCAGATGCTCCTGCTCCATCAGCCCGCCGATCTGGTTGGTCTCGCAGCCCAGTCCCACGACCATCAGCCCGCCGAAGTTGGGGTGCCGGGCGTAGCCGCCCAGCGTACGCCGCAGCACGCGCAATGGCTCGCCGTCGCTGCCGGTGGCGCAGCCCGCGCCATGCGTCAGCGCGACGACGCCGTCCACGTTCGGACAGGCGGCCAGCGCCTCGGGCCGGATGTCGCGCCGGAAGTGGTCGGCGATGGCGCGCGCCACCGTGGCCGAACAGTTCACGCTGGTCAGGATGCCGATGTAGTTGCGGGTGGCGATGCGGCCGTCGGCGCGCACGATGCCGTCGAACATGGCCGGCGCCCCCACGTAGTCGGTGGGCCGCGCATCTTGCCCCACGGCATAGTCGCGCTCGAAATCGGAGAACTCCAGATTCTGGGTATGGACGTGCTGGCCGGGCGCAATGTCCTGCCGCGCCACGCCGATGATCTGGTTGTAGCGGCGCACCGGCTCGCCGGCCGCGATGGCGCGCACCGCTACCTTATGGCCGGGCGGCACCAGCCCCAGAATGGTCACCCCCTCGCCTTCCAGCCTCGTGCCGCTGACAAGCTGGCGGCGAGCGATCACCACGTTGTCCGCCGGGTGGATGCGGATGACTGCCGTATCGGTCTGCGACATGAGAACTCCGGAATGCAAGGGGGCCTTGCGGATCAGCCGTCGATCAGGGCGGGATCCCAGGCATGGACGCGCTGGCGCTGTTCACCCAGGCCCGCAATGCCGAGCTTCATTTCGTCGCCCGCCTTCAGATAAACGGGCGACGGCTTCTGGCCCATGCCCACGCCGGGCGGCGTGCCGGTGCTGATGAGGTCCCCCGGGTACAGCGTCATGAAGCGGCTGACGTACGACACCAGCTGCGCCACGCCGAACACCATCGTGCGGGTGCTGCCGTTCTGGTAGCGCTTGCCGTTGACCTCCAACCACATCTCCAGGTCCTGCGGATTGGGGACTTCGTCGGCCGTGACCAGCCAAGGACCGATGGGGCCGAAGGTATCGCAGCCCTTGCCCTTGTCCCACGTGCCGCCGCGTTCGATCTGGTATTCGCGCTCGGACACGTCGTTCACGACGCAGTAGCCGGCCACGTGATTCATGGCGTTGGCCTTGCTGACATAACGGGCCTTCTCGCCGATCACCACGCCCAACTCGACTTCCCAGTCGGTCTTGACCGATTCCTTCGGCAGCACGACCGGATCGTTGCAGCCCACCAC
>JAEYVD010000844.1 GCA_023432075.1 Pseudomonadota bacterium
CCGACAAGAAGTAAGGGACAGGAGCCCGTCATGGTCAAGCTCATCAAGCGTTACTGGAACATCATCCGCCGGCCCAGCGTGCACTTCAGCCTGGGCTTTCTGACCGTGGGCGGATTCATCGGCGGCATCCTGTTCTGGGGCGCGTTCAACACCGCCATGGAGCTGACGAACACCGAGAAGTTCTGCACCGGCTGCCATGAAATGCGCGACAACGTGTACGCGGAACTGAAAGGCACGATCCACTTCACCAACCGCTCGGGCGTGCGGGCGCTGTGCTCGGACTGCCACGTGCCGCACAACTGGACCGACAAGATCGCCCGCAAGATGCAGGCGTCCAAGGAAGTCTGGGGCAAGATCTTCGGCACCATCGACACGCGCGAGAAGTTCGTGGACAAGCGGCTGGAACTGGCGCAGCACGAGTGGGCGCGCTTCAAGGCCAACGATTCGCTGGAATGCCGCAACTGCCACAACTACGAATACATGGACTTCACGCGCCAAAGCGTGCGCGCGCAGAACATGCACTCGACCTACCTGGCCGACAAGTCCAAGACCTGCATCGACTGCCACAAGGGCATCGCCCACACGCTGCCGCACATACCGCCTGGCCAGACCTCTGACGCGACGCCGCCGGCCAGGGCGTCCAAAGAGGTCGCCAATGCGGCCCGCTGACGCGCCGCTGCCGATGCTGAGCGCGCGCGGCCTGGTCAGCCGGCGCGGCGCGCCCGAAGGGTCCGCGCCGCTGGATTTCGACTTGTATGCCGGTCAGCTTCTGCATGTGCAGGGCGCCAACGGCAGCGGCAAGACCAGTCTGCTGCGGATGCTGGTGGGCCTATTGCGGCCGCTGGACGGCGCCATCACCGGCCGGGACGGCGATATCCGCCGCGATCCGGCGGCGCACTTTGCGCGCACGGCCTATCTGGGACACGGCAATGGCCTGTCCGGCGATCTGACCGCATTAGAAAACTTGCGCTGCGCGCTGCACGTGGCCGGCACGCCGCATGGCGACGGCGCGATCGCCGCCTGCATGCAGACGTGGCGGCTGGGCGGCTGCCTGCACACGCCGGCTGCCCGCCTGTCGCAAGGCCAGGGCCGCCGCCTGGCGCTGGCCGGCGTGGTGCTGGGCGCCAAGCCGCTGTGGCTGCTGGACGAACCCGACGCCGGCCTGGACGCGGCCAGCCTGGACCAGTTGGGCGCGGCGCTTGCCGCCCATCTGGCGGCGGGCGGCGCGGCCGTCGTCGCCTCGCATCGCGGCCCGGGCACGCCTGCCGGCGGCAACCCGGCGCAAACCCAAACCCTGAACATGGATGACTACGCGGATGCTGGCAACGTTGTCTCAGTTGGCGCTGCGTGAAGTCCGGCTGGCCTGGCGTCGACCGGCCGACACGCTGGGCGCGACGCTGTTCTTCATCGTCACGGGGTCGCTGTTCCCGCTGGCGATGGGGCCCGATCCCGTGCTGCTGCTGGCAATCGGGCCCGGCGTGCTGTGGGTCTGCGCGCTTTTGGGCATCCTGCTCAGCCTCAATCGCCCGTTTGCGCAGGACTATGACAACGGCGCGCTGGAGCAACTGCTGGTGTCGCCGCATCCGCTACCCATGCTGGTGGGCGTGAAGCTGGGCGCGCACTGGTTCAGCACCTGCGTGCCGCTGATTCTTGCCAGCCCGGTGCTGGCGTTGCAATTCGGCCTGCCGCCGCACGCCATCGGCATCCTGGTGCTGTCCTTGCTGCTGGGCACGCCGACGCTGGCGCTGGTGGGCGGCCTGGGCGCGGCGCTGACGTTGGGCCTGCGCGGCGGCGCGCTGCTGCCGCTCCTGGTGCTGCCGCTGTATGTGCCGGTGCTGATCTTTGGCGCGGGCGCCGTGTCGGCCACGCACGCCGGCCTGGGCGCGGGGCCGCAGCTGTCGCTGCTGGGCGCGGGCCTTTGCCTGGCGATCCTGCTCTGCCCCTGGGGCGCCTCGGCGGCACTGCGCGTGGCGCTGGACTGAGGTTATCCATGCACAATCCCTCCACCTTCGACGCTCCCCGCCCCGCCGCCCCGCGATCAAGCTGGCTGCGCTATGCGTCGCCCGCGCTGTTCTATCCGCTGGCCGGGCGGATGATTCCGTTCTTCGCGGCGGGCGCCGCCCTGCTTGCCGCGGCCGGCTTGTACACGGGCCTCGTGGTGGCCCCCATCGACAGCCAGCAGGGCGAGGTCTACCGCATTCTCTTCATCCACGTGGCCGCGGCCTGGATGTCGATGTTCCTGTATCTGGTGATGGCGGGGTATGCGGCGCTGGGCCTCATCTTCAATACGCGTCTGTCGTTCATGATGATGCGCGCGCTGGCGCCCACGGGCGCGCTCTTTACCTTCCTGACGCTATGGACTGGCGCGCTGTGGGGCAAGCCGACCTGGGGCACGTGGTGGGTCTGGGACGCCCGGCTCACGTCTGAGCTGATCCTGCTGTTCCTGTACCTGGGCTTCATGGCCCTGCAGGCCGCCACCGACGACACGCAGCGCGCGGACCGCGGCGGCGCCATCCTGCTGCTGGCGGGCGTGGTGAACGTGCCGATCATCTATTTCTCGGTGCAATGGTGGAGCACGCTGCATCAGGGCGCCTCGATCAACCTGACGTCGGCCCCCAGCATGGCGCGCGTCATGGTGACCGCCATGCTGCTGATGGTGGCGGCCTTCTGGCTGTACAGCGCGGCGGTCGCGCTGGCGCGGGTGCGCGGGATCATTGCAGAGCGCGAGCCGGGCGCCGTGCTATCGGGTGCCGTGCTGGCTGCCGGTTCGCCGGACGGCGCGGTGTCTTCCGGCGAGCGCCGCGGCACGCGGCCGGAGGCGCCATGAACTGGGACACGTTTTTTTCGCTGCAGGGCCACGGGCCCTACCTGATGGGCGCCTATGGCGTCACGATCGCGCTGATGGCGTGGGAAGTGCTGGCGCTGTGGCGGCGCGCGCGCCGCGCCCGCCGCGCCGGAGGGCCGCGCCGATGACCCCGCGCAAACGCCGCGCACTCGCCATCGTGGGCGGCCTTGGCCTGTTGGGCCTGGCCACCGCGCTGGTGCTCAACGCGCTGCAATCAAACCTGGTGTTCTTCTTCAGCCCGACGCAGGTGGTGGCGCACGAGGCGCCCGCTAGCGGCAGCTTCCGCGTGGGCGGCCTGGTCGAACAAGGCTCGCTGCGCCGCGACGCCGACGGCTTGACGCTGCGCTTTGCGGTGACGGACACCGCCCACGCCGTGCCCGTCACCTACCAGGGCCTGCTGCCCGACCTGTTCCGCGAGGGCAAGGGTGTGGTGGTGGCCGGCAAGATGGGCACGGATGGCGTGTTCCGCGCGACCGAGGTGCTGGCCAAGCACGACGAAAACTACATGCCGCCCGAAGCCGCCGACGCGATCAAGAAGGCAGAGCAACGCGCGCAGGGTGCGGCGGGCGTACCGGCATCGGGCGTACCGGCATCGGGCTACGCCCCGGCCCTTCAGGCGGAGGCGCGATGATTCCCGAAATCGGTCTTTTCTGCCTGATCCTCGCGTTGCTGGTCGCGGTGGCGCAAGGCACCCTGCCGCTCATCGGCGCGGCCACGGGCTGGCAGGCCGGATTGCGCGTGGCCCGGCCCGCCGCCATCGGCCAGTTCGGCCTGACGACGCTTGCCTTCGCCTGCCTGGCGTGGTCGTTCGTGCACAACGATTTTTCGGTGCTGTATGTGGCTGCGAATTCCCACGCCGACCTGCCGGCCGGCTACCGCTTCGCGGCGGTGTGGGGCGGACACGAAGGGTCGCTGCTGCTGTGGCTGTATCTGCTGACCGCGTGGACGCTGGCGGTGGCGCTGTGCAGCAAGCG
>JAEYVD010000057.1 GCA_023432075.1 Pseudomonadota bacterium
TTGCCCAGCGGGTTGTACGTTTGGATCTGCGTGTCGGCGGACCAGACGTTTTCGAGTTCAAGCCGGTAGTCCAGCTTTTTCTCGGCCATGACGATACGCACTTTGCGCACGTAGGGACTGGTAAGCGAGCCGATCAGTTTCATGGAGTCACAAGCGGAGTCGGAAAGCGGCCGAAGTATAGCAGGCTGTATGACGGCCGGAATTGTCCGCAGGGCGGAAGCTTCGTCAGTTTGCCACAATGTCGGGCCGCCCCGGATGATAAAATCGCCGGGTTTTCCCATCCGTCGCTTTTTCTCTACCAGACCATGCAAATCGCCGATCAGCTGAGCCAACTTAATGCCCTTTCGCCACTGGATGGCCGCTACGCTTCCCGGGGCGACGCGCTGCGCGGTCTGCTGTCCGAAGCCGGCTTCATGGCGCACCGCGTCGAAGTCGAGGTCGCCTGGCTGATCGCTCTGTCGGACGCCGGCCTGCCCGAGCTGCCCGCCTTCTCCGAGGGCGCCCGCGCGCGCCTGGCTCAGCTGGTGGCCAATTTCTCCGAGGCCGACGCCGGCCGCATCAAGGAGATCGAACGCGTCACCAACCACGACGTGAAGGCCGTTGAATATTGGCTGAAAGAAAAGGTCGCCGATGACGCCGAACTGGCCCGCGCGGCCGAGTTCATCCACTTCGCCTGCACCTCCGAAGACATCAACAACACCTCGCACGCCCTGATGCTGTCGCGCGCCCGCGACCAGGTCGTGGTGCCGCGTCTGCGCGAAATGGCTGCCAAGCTGAATGAAATGGCCATCGCCAACGCCGACCAGCCGCTGCTGTCGCGCACGCATGGCCAGCCTGCCAGCCCGACCACCCTGGGCAAGGAATTCGCCAACGTGGCCGCGCGCCTGAACCGCGCCATCGGCGCTGTCGAGGCCGTCGAGCCCCTGGCCAAGCTGAACGGCGCCACGGGCAACTACAACGCCCACCTGTCCGCCTATCCGGAAATCAACTGGCCTGAATTCAGCAAGCGCGTGCTGTCCGGCCTGGGCCTGACCCAGAACCGCCACACCATCCAGATCGAGCCGCATGACTGGATGTCTGCGCTGTTCGACGCGATCACCCGCGCCAACATCATCATCCTGGACCTGGATCGCGACATCTGGGGCTATGTGGCGCTGGGCTACTTCAAGCAGCGCCTGAAGGAAGGCGAGGTCGGTTCGTCGACCATGCCGCACAAGGTCAACCCGATCGACTTCGAGAACTCCGAAGGCAACCTGGGGCTGGCCAACGCCGTGCTGCGCCATCTGGCCGACAAGCTGCCCATCTCCCGTTGGCAGCGCGACCTGACCGATTCCACCGTCCTGCGCAACCTGGGCGTGGGCCTGGGCTATTGCCTGGTGGCATGGGATGCCTGCATGCGCGGCCTGGGCAAGCTGGAAGTCAATACGGCCGCCATCGACGCCGATATCGACGCGTGCTGGGAAGTGCTGGCCGAGCCGGTGCAGACCGTCATGCGCCGCTACGGTCTGCCGCAGCCCTACGAACAGCTCAAGGCCTTGACGCGCGGCAAGGGCATTACCGAAGAGGCCCTGCGAGAATTCATCCAGGGCCTGGCGCTGCCTGAAGAGCCGAAGGCCCGCCTGCTGGCGATGACCCCGCGCTCCTACATCGGCCTGGCGGCCGAGCTGGCCCGGGCGGTATAGTCGCCATGCCGCGCGCGTCATGCGTGCGGCTTCCATGTTGTACCTACGGGAGATCGCAATGAAGAAGTTGTCCACGCTCGCAGCGCTGGCCTGTATGACGGTGGGTCCGCTGCTGGCGACGTCCGCCTCCGCGCAATTTGCCAAGCCCGAAGATGCGGTCAAGTACCGCCAGTCGGCGCTCACGCTGATCGCCTCGCACTTTGGCCGCATGGCGCCGGTGGTCAAGGGCCAGGCGCCCTACGACGCCGCGCAGATCAAGGCCAACGTCGACGTGCTGAAGACGCTGTCGGCATTGCCTTGGGCGGGCTTCGGTCCGGGTATGGAAGGCGGCGACGCCCGTCCGGAAGTCTGGAGCGATGCCGCGGGCTTCAAGCAGAAGCAGCAGGCGTTTCAGGACAACATCGTGAAGCTGTCGGCGGCCGCCGACGCGGGCGATCTGGCCAAGCTGCGCGCCGCTTTCGGCGACGTGGGCGCCAGCTGCAAGGCCTGCCACGACGCTTACCGCAAGAAGAAGTAAGGCGCTGGGCCGGCCGCGCCGGCCCGCTGCCCAATAAAGCAAAAAGCCCCTGCAAGGGGCTTTTTCTTTGGGTGCGCGCGATCAGGAGAAGGACATGTCGGACACGATCTCGAGCGATCGTATCCACAGCACCAGTCCCGTCACGCAAGCGCCCAGCAGCAGGGCGCGCAGCCAGACCGCCAGCCCATCCTGCGCGGGCGGCGTGCCGGCCGGGACATCCTTGGCGTCGACGTTGCCGGTGATGATGGCACGCACCAGGCGCTTGCGGCGTACCGCCACGTACCAGGCGACGGCCAGCAGGTGCAACGCGACCAGGCCGATGATGACCCATTCATTGAGCTTGTGCCAGGACGTCATTGCGCTGGCGGTAGCTTCCGAGACGTGGCCGAACAGCGGGCCCTGCGTCATGATGTCGTCGGTGGTGAACAGGCCGCTGACCGCCTGAAAGCCCACGACCAGCAGCAACGCCATGACGGACAGGGCGCCCAGTGGATTGTGGCCGGCGGGCGCGGCCGCGCCCTTCAGGTAGCGGACCACGGCGCCCGGGCCGCGCACGAAATTCGTGAACCGGGCATAGCGCGGCCCGGCAAAGCCCCAAAGCAGGCGGAACAGGATCAGGCCCAGCGCCGTACAGCCGAACCGCACGTGCCAGTCCATATAGAGGCCGCCCAGCTTGACGCTGACGAACGCGCCAACGATGCAGACGACGAGGGCCCAGTGAAAGAGCCGGGTGGGAAGGTCCCAGATACGGACCGCGAGACGATTGTTCTGCATGTTGAGATCGGCGGGCTGGCGTTGCCCGGACTTTATCACGCACAAAGCAAACCGCCGCACAAGGCAGGCGGCGGTTTTGAGGCAGATCAGCGAGCGTTGCGGCGCACCGGTTCGATGCGATGCACGTGCTCGTGGCGGAACCGGATACGTTGGCCCGGCGCCTTCTGGGCAGCCGAACCGCAAGGCACGACTTCGGTGGTGTAGGTGGTCGTGCCGTTGATCGGTGCATTGAAGATGACCGTGGCGCGAATCTCGGGGCCGTCGGTCGGTTGCAGATAGACGATGTCGCCAATGTGGATGGGCATGTCGTCGAGCTGCGTATGGGCCGGGCGTCGGATCAGGTCCGTGGTGGTGAAACGAGTGTTCATGTTATGTGTTCTCTTTAGGTTCTAGTTATAGGAAAAGCTGCGTCTTGCCATGGTGAACGCACCGGGCGGGAAAGTTGCCGCCGTGGATGTGCGTGATGCGCCGCGTCCGCCGGATGTTATTGGACAGGCGTTACATGACACTAACGCATTGCTGCTGCCGTCCTTTTGCGCATTCTCATGTTTTTTGCGCGCCGGGTCCGGCGGTGTGATGCCTTCGTCCAGTCCTGGAGGGCATCGATTCGGGTTGCGCGGCGAAAGACAAGATTGCCGGCGCATTGGCGTACGCCCGCGTGGTGGCGGGCGAGGTCATCATTTGGGTTCGGTTTGCTTCAAGCCGGTCCGGACTGGCGGAAGGGGTGAAGGCGTTCCCGATGCGGCGCTGGGTTTGCGTTTTTTGCGTTGTATGTCGCTAGGACGGCAGCGCTGTCGGGCGGATCTTGGCAGGGGGGTGGCCAGAGGCGTTTTGCGCGTTTTGCTCTAGGGGCTGACCCTCAGGATTCTGCTCTTTCAGATCCAACCATCGATATTATCGGCATTTGCGCGATTTTGCAAGCATTTTCGATGGGGCGGGCGCGGGATGTGCGCCCATGCCCCTCAATGCGTTGACGGCCGGGCCTGGCGTTGGGCCTCGATGATCAAGCCTTCCAGGCGAGGCGACATGCGCAGGGCCACCTGGGCGCCGGTCGTGCCGTCGGGCTGCTTCTGGGTTTCCAGGGCGAGTTCGATGCGTTCATCGTCAAAGGCCTCGGGAGCTGCCTGGATTTCGACGTAGCGCTCGAGCAACGCATTGACTGCCTTTTGGGCGTCCGCCAGCGCTTCTTCCGACAGCTTGCCGTGGCCCAGGTACTGGTTGACCACGCGCGCCAGGTCATTCATGAAATGGAGCAGGGCGTTTGCGCCGCGGCAGTCCGGCAGGGTGAAACCCCAGGGTAGGGGGGAAGCGTTCTGAGTCATGTCGTCAGCCAAGGCAATGTGAGGGGGCGGCTGGCTGCCGCCGAAGGCTCGATTTTAAAGGATGCGAAAACGGCCGACGCTGGCTCGGGGCGCGGCACCCCCTGTGTCAACTCGCTTCGATGGCAACAAATTCCGCCCCTTCTGGCCCCATTGGCGGCGCTACCGGATAATCTGCCGGAATGGCCCGCCCCGTGCGGCCGAAATCTGCAGAATCGGAGTGCTAATAGGATGCGCATGGTGTGGGTTCGCGCGTGGGTGACAGGCATGGCGGTCGTCTCGATGCTGTTGCTGGCGGCATGCGTCAACAAAGAGCCGCAGGAGCGCGCCGCGTTCATACAGTTGCTGCAGGGGCGGATGAACAACGTGACGCTCGTGCCGATCGGGCTGCTCAGCAAGTCAGAAAAGGACGCCATCGGCGGGTACGACGATGCCTACGAGGTCATGACGGATTTCCAGGAGGCCCTGGCCAAGGCGGCAGCGCCGCTGCGCGAGGTGCTGTCCGTGGAGACGATCCAGTCGGTCGGGGAGATCATGGCGCGCCGCGGCAGCCTGGAGGCGGCGCGCAAGACGCTGGCCGGCAGTGCCGCCCAGGTCCAGGTGGCGCGCGGCAAGGCAGACAAGGCGCGCGCGGCGCTCGAATTGCCCGCCGACCTGGCGCCCGTGTATGACGGCGTCTATGACGAGGCGGTGACGGCGCCGGCCGCCGAATTGATGGATGCGGCGGCCAGGATGGACGCGGTTGCCCGAGACGCGCTGGGCATTGCGGACTTCGTGGCGGCCAACGCCGCGGACATTCTGCTCGAGGACGGGCAAACAAAGGTGGCCAAGCCAACGTTGCAACAGGAGCTGAACTTGCGGCTGCAGGCATTGAACGCGCAGTCGGATGGGCTGCAAGCCGCGCGCGCAACCCTGTTGCAAGCCGCCAGTGCGGGCTCGGCCGCGCCCTAGTCATGCGGCAGCCCTACCGTGATCCGAGCGGCGCCCGGCCCCGCTTTGTACAATGCGGCTCTTGCGGCGGATGCCGTGCCTTGGACTGACTATGAGCGAATCTTCAGGCGTGCATTACAGGACCTTCGTGCTCCTGCTTGTGGTGGTCACCATCGCGTTCGGCTGGCTGTTGTGGCCATTCTATGGCGCCGTTTTCTGGGGCACCATTCTCGCCATCCTTTTCGCGCCGTTGCAGCGCCGCCTGGTGGCGCGCATTGGCGGGCGGCGCAATCTGGCCGCGCTCATCACACTGCTCCTTGTGCTGCTGCTGGTGATTCTTCCGCTGGTCGTGATCAGCGGGTCGCTGGTGAGCGAAGGGGCAAATCTCTACCAGAGCATCAAGTCCGGACAGATCAACTTTGGCGCGTACTTTCAGCAGGCGATGGATGCGTTGCCGCCGTCCGTGCACGCGTTGCTGGCGCGCTTTGACCTGGCCGACATTGCAAGCCTGCAGGACAAACTGACCGCCGGTGCGATGCAGGCCAGCCAGTTCCTGGCGACCCAGGCCTTGAACATCGGGCAGGACACGTTCCAGTTCGTGGTCAGCTTCGGCATCATGCTGTATCTGCTCTTCTTCCTGCTGCGCGACGGTCCGCAACTGTCGGCGCGTCTGCGTCGTGCCGTGCCGCTGAGCGACATGCACAAGCAGCACCTGTTCCGTAAGTTCACGACGGTGGTGCGCGCCACGGTCAAGGGCAACGTCGCGGTGGCGGCGGCGCAGGGCGCGCTGGGCGGCATCATCTTTTCCATCCTCTCGATTCAGGGCGCCCTGTTGTGGGGCGTCATCATGGCCTTCCTGTCGCTATTGCCGGCGATTGGCGCCGGACTGATCTGGGCGCCGGTGGCCGTGTACTTCCTGCTGACGGGCGCCGTGGTCAAGGGCGCGGTGCTTATTGCGTTCGGCGTGCTCGTGATCGGCATGGTCGACAACGTGCTGCGGCCCATTCTGGTGGGCAAGGACACGAAGATGCCGGACTACGTGATCCTGATCTCCACGTTGGGCGGCATGGCGCTGTTCGGACTGAACGGTTTCGTGATCGGTCCGCTCATCGCGGCGTTGTTCATGGCAAGCTGGGATCTGTTTTCGCCCGCGGCAAGCGGGCCGGAGGGTGTGCACGCCGTGAGCGCGCCGGCGCCGGGCAATCCTGGTGCCGGCACCCCGCCGGCCACAGGGGGCGCCGCCGCGCGTGCCCAGGCGGCGCTCGGCAGGGATCGCCAGGCGCGCGACGAGTGACCGCGCCGGGCGCCCGCGTGTGCCCGGCCGGGTGTATGGTGTAGCAGCGCCGGCCGAATCGCGGCCGGCCTTTTGTGTCAACTTCGCCAAACGGGAGCGCGCCGGACATGGAATGGAAACTGCATCGGTCGGGCTGGATCGAAGAACGCAACTTCGACATTGAATTCGCCGAAACGCCCGAGGGATATCACGCGCGCGTGCGCGTCTTCGGCTTTCCGGTCCTGGAAGACACCAAGCACGTATTCCCCAACGAAGCGCTGGCTGAAAAAGGTGCGCTGACGCTGCTCAAGGGCCAGTTTGCAGGCACTCCTGACCTGGAAGAGAGATAGCAGGGCGATGGGTAGATCGAGGGGCGGGCCGGGCCATGGCTGATGGCGAAACGCTTGCGGGCATGAGCCGCCGCCGGATGCGCCGCTATTCGATGCGGACGGGTCTGCTTGCCCTCGTCTTTGCCTGTATCACGCCGGCGCTCGTCGTGGCGACGGTCGCGGTCTACGAAAGCTACGTCATCCAGAAAGAGCGGATCTTCCGCGACACCATCTTCCTGGCGCGCAATCTCACGGCGATCCTGGATCGCGAGCTCACCGGCGTCGAAGCCGGTTTGCAGATGCTGGCGTCCTCGCCGGATCTGGTGGAGGGCGATCTGGCCGGCTTCCATCGGCGTGCGCGCGAGTCCGTGCGCTTCCAGATCGCCGACACTTACGTGCTGACGAACAAGGAAGGCCGGCAGATCATCAACACGCAGGTGCCCTACGGCACGCCCTTGCCGACCGGTAGCGCGCCCGATGAACTGGGTCGCGTCTTCCAGACGCGCATGCCGGTGCTGACAAGTCTCTTCACTGGCGGCCTGTCAAAGGACCCCACCATCGCGCTCGGCGTGCCGGTCGTGCGGGGCGGAGAGGTGGTGTACAGCTTGAACGTAGGACTGTCGCCCGAGCGCATCGGCAACGTCCTGGGCCGCCGCGCCTTGCCCGAGGGCTGGGTGGCCGCCGTGCTGGACGGCTCCGGAACCATCGTCGCCCGCACCCGCGACACCTCCAAGTTTGTGGGCCAGAAGGCGGTGCCGGCGTTGGCCCGCGCTGTGCAGCAGGAAGGCGAAGGCTCGTTGGAGACGATCACCAAGGAAGGCACGCCCGTCTATACCGCGTTCAGCCGGTCGACGCTGTCAGGCTGGACAGTCGCCGCCGGCGCGCCCATGCAGTTGCTGACCACGGACCTGTACCGTTCCATCGCGTGGATCGGTCTAGGCACATTGTTCGCGTTCGGTCTGGGGTTGTGGCTGGCGCTCAGGCTTGCAAGCCGGCTCACGTCGGCCGTGCAGGGGCTGGTCGCGCCGGCGCTCGCGCTGGGCGAAGGCCGCACGGTGGAGCTGCCCGCAACCCGAATCAAGGAAGCCCAGGAAGTGGGCACCGCGATGCTGCAGGCCTCGCGCAAGCTGGCGCGCGCGCAGCACCTTGCGCATTACGATCCGCTGACGGGCCTGTGCAATCGGGTGCTCTTCGGCGAGCTGGTGCTGCGTGAGCTGGCGGTCGCGCAGCGCAGCGGCGATGCGTTCGCCATCCTGGCGATCGACTTGGATGGCTTCAAGGCGGTCAACGACATGCACGGCCACGCGGCCGGAGACACGGTCTTGAAAGAGGCGGCCGATCGCATGGCAAGCGCCATCCGGGTTTCGGACGTGGCGGCAAGGCTGGGCGGCGACGAATTCGCGGTGCTGTTGCTGGGCGCCAACCAGGAGAACGCGCGGCTGGTGGCCGAGGCCCTGGTCGAGAGCCTGTCCCTGCCGTATCCCAATGTGCGCGTCGCGGTCTCGGCAAGCATCGGCATTGCGGTGTATCCCCAGTCGGGCGCCACCATGCTGCAGTTGCTCGAGCGCGCGGACGTGGCGCTGTACCGCGCCAAGGGTCTGGGCAAGCGCCGGGTGGCGCAGGATCAGTAGCCGCGTCACGCCCGGCGCGCTTTACGTGTCGTGGCGCGTCGATAGCGCGGTCAGGACTTCGCCCGATTTCAAGCGAAAGCGCTTGTCGTCCAGTGCGACGACAGGGTCGCCTTCAGACGTTCTGAGTATGTAGCGAGATCCGGCGAGCGGCACGGGGTGGGCGCCCGCTTCGTCCGCCCGCAGAAACACTTCGATGCGGTAAAGCCGGCCCGAATCCGTGCTTGCCAGCACGTCGCTCATCCTGCGTGTAGAAATGGCCATGCCGCGATTTCTCCGTTGGGTTTTGGCTAAACTTGCCGCCTTGGCGCCGGCCCGGTCTGATTGCCGGGCAGGCACGGCGCGCATTCGGAAACGGTAATGCAATTGAATCCTGGCCGGAACGCGGCCACCACCCTGGGTCTGCTGGCTATCCTGCTGTGGGGTACGGTCGTTGGCCTGATTCGGGGCGTCAGTGAAAACTTCGGTCCGATCGGCGGCGCCGCGCTCATTTATACGGGAGGGTCCCTCTTCCTGGTGCTGCTGTTGGGATTCCCGAAGCTGCGCACGTTTCCCAGGTCGTATCTCGTCGTGGGCAGCCTGCTGTTCGTCGCCTATGAGATATGCCTGTCGCTGTCGCTGGGGTTCGCGGCCGATCGTGGGCAAGCCATTGAGCTGGGCATCGTCAATTACCTGTGGCCATGCCTGACGGTGGTGTTCGCCATGCTCATCAACGGGCAGCGGGCGAGCTGGTGGGTGGCGCCGGGCATCTTGTTGTCGGTCTGCGGCATCGTCTGGGTCGTGGGCGGAACGGGCGGGCTGTCAATTGAACGCACCGCCGCGAATGTATCGAGCAATCCTCTGAGTTATGGGCTGGCCTTCAGCGGCGCCATTATCTGGGCCGTTTATTGCAACGTGACCAAGCGCTTTGCCGACGGCAAGAACGGCGTCGCGTTGTTTTTCATGCTCACGGCGGCGGTCCTGTGGATCAAGTACCTGTTCAGCGCGGAACCCTCCCTGGTGTTTGCCGCGCCCGCCACGGTCGAGTTGTGCGTCGCTGCTGGCGCCATGGCAAGCGGCTACGCACTCTGGAACGTGGGGATACTGCGCGGCAACCTGACGCTGCTGGCCACCGCGTCGTACTTCACGCCGGTCTTCTCCACCTTCTTTGCCGCGCTGTGGCTATCCACGCCGCTCACCCTGTCGTTCTGGCAAGGCGTGGCGACGGTCACTGCCGGCTCATTGTTGTGCTGGGCAGCGACGCGCGGCAGACCGGCCCGTAACGGATAGTCCGGGCCAGGTCTGGGAGGGGGGAGATTAGTCGACGAGCATCGTCAGCGCGACCGCGAACCCCAAGGGAACCAGCAGCAACGATGCAAAGGTGGAACTGACAATCGCCGCCGATATCTTCAGCAAGGGCTCCGGCCCTGCGCTTCGTATCGTTTGAATCACCAACGCGACGATACCCATAACCATCAAACAGCTCATGAAAACTGCCAAGTAAGTCATGTTGTCTCCGTCCTCGCCTGATTTAGGGGATTCGGCGCCGCTGAGCGGTCTTGATGTTTGTGTCGATTGTGCGCCTGTATGGCGAGACTGCACCCTAGGGTTTTCCTTGCCGCACGCTTGCTGTGTGGCGAAATAGCCGCGCAGTCTGCAGCATGAAATCCGTGTGCGAACGCAGCATTTCATCGTGGCGCAATGGCGATCGGCCGCGAGGCGCGTTTGCGCTACGATGGCGTCATCAAAACTCCCGAAAAGGCCGCGAGATGCCGCAAAAACTACGCCCTGGCACGCGCGCCACCTTGCAGGTCCGCCAGCTTTTGCCTGGCGAGTTTGCGTGGATCATCACGCTGCTCGATCCCGAATCCGGCAATGTGCGCAGCACCAATTACTCGGACAAGCGATATCCCAGCCAAGATGAAGCGTCGACCGCCGGCAAGGCTACCGTTGTCGCGTTTCTCGCCAATGACGCGCTGGAACGCGCGCCGGCCGCAAGCGGCGGCAAGCGCAAGGACTGACCCCGCAAGCTGTCTTTTCATGTCCCAGGACCGCTGACCGGTCTTGGGCACGCCATTTGCTGATGCTCGGGCAAGGCGCATGTTGCGCTGCTTGAGGAGAGGCAATCATGTCCCAGATCCCGCATCGAGAGCCCGGCCAGCCGGACGTTCTCACGCCCGACGATCCGGCGCTTCCGGGAAATCCGCCCGCGGACGATCCGCGTCCGGATCCGGGCCGTCCCACGGACAACCCCGACGTCATCGACCCCACGCCGCCCGCGCCGGATCCCCGCGCGCCCGGCACCATCGATCTGGCCTGATTGCGGCCAGCATTACTTCATCCAATCCCTTCATCGAAGCAAGGAGGTTTCCATGCGCTCCATTCTGTTGTGGCTGCTTGGTGTGCCCATTCCCATCATCATCCTGCTGGCGCTGTTCTGGCACTGAAGGCCGGTTCGTCATTCCCGCTTTGGCATCCGCGTCAGCGCGGTTGCGTAGGACTCTGGACAAGGATCGATCATGCAAAATACGTCTTCATTAAGCCAACCCTACGCCGATGGCGTGCCTCCACGTGAGTCCGCCATTTCGGCTGTGTCGTGGGCGGCGGTTTTCGCCGGCGCGGTGATCGCCGCGGCGCTGTCGCTCGCGTTGTTCGCCGGCGGCACCGGCCTCGGGTTCCTGTCGGTATCGCCCTGGGGCGACGAGGGCATGTCGGCCCCCGCCGTCGGCATCGGCATCATTGTCTGGATGCTGATCACGCAGATCATTTCGTATGGCATCGGCGGCTATGTCGCCGGGCGACTGCGCACGAAATGGGTCGACGTGCACTCCGATGAGGTCTACTTCCGCGACACCGCGCATGGCTTTCTGGTCTGGGCGCTGAGCGCTATCGTCAGTGCCGCGCTGCTCGGTTCGGCGCTGGCGTCCATGGCTTCCGGCGTGGCCAAGGCCGGCGCTTCGGTGGTGGCCACTGCCGGCACCGCTGCGACCGCGGCGGCGACGGCGGGCGCTGCCGGTGCGAGCAGTGGCGGTGGCATGGAGCGCGCCACCGACTATCTCACCGATACCCTGATGCGCTCGGAACGTCCCGAGGCCAACACCGACCCTGAAGCGGCGCGCGCCGAAGTCGGCCGCATCGTCGCCATGAGCATTACGCGCGGCGACATGACGCCCGCGGATCGCGACTACGTGGTGAAGGTTGTGGCCGCGCAGGCCGGCGTGGATCCCGCCGTGGCGCAGCGCCGCGTCGACGAGGCGATCCAGAACGCCAAGAAGACGGCTGAAGAAGCCAAGGTGAAGGCCAAGGAAGCTGCCGATGCGGCCCGCAAGGCTGCCGCGGCGTTCGCGCTGTGGGGCTTTGCGTCGATGCTGATCGGCGCGTTCGTGGCAAGCCTGGCTGCCACGTGGGGCGGCCGCCGCCGCGATACGGTGTATCGCGTTTAATGTGGGGTTTCGGGTGTAAATGATCAGCCCGAATGCAAAAGGGCCCGCACAGTGTGCGGGCCCTTTAAATTCTTTGGTGGCGCATCCCTGATTCGAACAGGGGACCTGCGGATTATGATTCCGTCGCTCTAACCGGCTGAGCTAATGCGCCATCTTTTTTTCGCGGTTCGGTTTGCTTGGCAAGTGCCGATCAACGAAGAACGAAATTCTAGCACGAAGTTTTTTTGGAGTGCAAGTGGGCTCGGGCCAAATTTTTATCGGCCCATCCACACGCCCGTCTTGACCCGGCACTGGCACGGGGGCGCAACGCGCTTCAAGCATCCTGGGCAAGCCGGATGCCGGAGAACTGCCAGCGCGCCTCGGGCGGAAAGAAATTGCGGTAGCTCGGGCGGATGTGGTCGCGCGGCGTGGCGCAGGAACCGCCGCGCAGGACGTACTGGTTGCACATGAACTTGCCGTTGTATTCGCCGACGGCGCCCGCGCTGGGCTGAAAGCCCGGATAGGCGTCATAGCCGCTCGAGGTCCATTCCCAGGCGTCGCCGAACAATTGCACGGGGCCGCCCTGGCTGTGGCGCGCGGGGGCGGGGCGCGTGTCCAGGTGACCGTTCTCCAGCATGTTCGCGCGGGCCGAATAGGTTTCTTCCGACAACTGGCGCGCGGCGTGTTCCCATTCCGCTTCGCGGGGCAGGCGCGCGCCGGCCCAGCGGGCGTAGGCATCGGCCTCGAAGTAACTGACGTGCGTGACCGGGGCGTCCAGTTCCACGTCCTGCATGCCGCGCAGCGTGAAGACGCGCCACGCTTCGTCTGTGCTTTCCCAATACAGCGGGGCGCGCCAGCCTTGCGCGCTCACTATGTCCCAACCCATCGACAGCCACAGTTCGGGCCGCTCGTACCCGCCGTCCTCCATGAAGGCCAGATACTCGCCCTGGGTCACGAGACGATCGGAAAGCGAGAAAGGCGTCAGCAGGACATCGTGGGCCGGGCCTTCGTTGTCGAAGGCGAAGCCGCGTCCGTCGTGGCCGATGCGCGTGATGCCGCCGTCGTAACGGGTCCAGCCCGGCGTTGTCGCGGGCGGTTGCGCGGGTTGGCCCGGCGCGACGTAAGCCGGCCTGAGCGGATTGGCCGACAGCATGTGCTTCAGATCGGTCAGGATGAGTTCCTGGTGCTGTTGCTCGTGATTGAGGCCAAGCTCCAGCAGCGCGTCGAATTCGGGATCATTGCCGCCCACGCGCGAGATCAGCGCATGCATCGCATCGTCGACGTGTTGCCGGTATCGCTGCACTTCCGAAAGCGGCGGGCGCGACAACAACCCGCGTTGCGGGCGCGGATGTTTGGCGCCGACGGCGTTGTAATAGGAGTTGAAGAGCATCCGGTATTGCGGATGGAAGGGCGGGCGGGACGCGTCAAAGCGCGCCAGCAGGAAGGTCTCGAAGAACCAGGTGGTGTGGGCCAGATGCCATTTGACCGGACTGCAATCGGGCATGGACTGCACCTGGCAGTCCTCCGGGCTCAAGGGCGCGGCCAGCGCGGCGGTGGTGGAGCGTACGGCGTCGTACCGGTCGTGCTGTCCGGCTTGTCCGCTGGCATAAGGCCCGATGGCGGGATGAGTCAGCAGGCATGCGGGGTCCATGGGGATATCTCCAGAATCGTGAACGCCCCGCGTCAGGCGCGGGCGCTGAAAACAGAAAACCAGTCGCGGGCGTCCGACCAGTGCGCGACATCGTGAAAGCCCGCGCGGTGAAGCAGATCGCTGAAGGCCTGCGGCGTGAATTTGTAGGAGTTCTCGGTGTGGATGCGTTCGCCGGCCTTGAACTCGCGATGGCCGCCGGGCCAGGCAACGCGCACGGCGCGCTGCGCCTCCAGGTGCATCTCGACGCGAGAACGTTCGCTGTTGAAGAGCGCCACGTGGCGCCAGTCATCGACACTGAAATCGCTGCCGAGCACGGTGTTCACGTGGCGCAGCAGATTCAGATTGAACGCGGCCGTCAGGTGCAGGGCGTCGTCGTAGGCCGGTTCCAGCACGCTCTTCGGTTTGACCCGATCGACGCCGACCACGAGTCCGCCGCCGGGACAGGCTTCGCGGATTCGCCGCAGCATGGCATACGCGGCATCGGGGCCTAGATTGCCGATGCTGGAGCCGGGGTAGAAGAACAGGCGTTGCTGCGCCGGAACGCCTTCGGGCATCGCCAGTTCATGCGAGAAATCCTGGCCGACGGCCGTGATCCGCATGTCCGGATACGAGAGTTTCAGGCGCCGCACGGCAGCCTGCAGATAGTCGGCGGAGATATCGACGGGCACATAGTGGCTGGGCCGCAGGCTGGCGAATAGCCGCTCGGCCTTGACGCAATCGCCGGCGCCCAGGTCGATCATCGCCTGCACCGGTCCGACATGACGCGCGATATCTTTGCCGTGGCGCTGAAAGATCTCGTCTTCGCAGCGCGTTGGATAGTATTCGGGCAGTTGCGTGATGGCCGTGAAGAGCGATGAGCCGAGTGCGTCGTACAGGAACTTGGGGTCGATGTGGGCGGCGCTGTCCAGCAGCCCGTCTTGCAATTCGATCTGTTCGGCGCTGGGGTGCTGCGGCTCCTGCGCGATGAATTCCGGGGCGACGGCGGCAAGGAGTGCGGAAGGAGAAACCATGCGTTCAGTTCCTTTTTGGGGCGGTTGAAGCGCATTGCAAAGCGTCATTGTGGCGGCTGAGGGGGTTTGCGTGTCAAGCGCCAGGCCTCTGAATGCAATGGACTTTTACGAAATCGAAAGTGCGTCTGGCGGGGCGCAACAAGGGTTTTGTCCCAATAGAGCGCAGGCGCCAGACCTGTCCGTCAGCAAGTTTCGGGCCGCTGAAATATCGGTTTACGGCTGGTTGCGAAAGCTCGGGCAGTTTGGGGCCGTTGCTGTGGACAATGGGGCTTCGGCCATGCGGAACGATATTTCCGCGACCCTGGCGATGCTGCATTGCGTCAGTCGCCGGGGCGGTCCAAAAAAATCCAAGGAACTACCATGAATCGAAAGCACCAGCGCGCTGAAATGGCTTTGCATCGTGAACGCGTGAATGACAGCTTCCACGAGCTGCTCGCCGGCACGGAAGACCTGTTGCGTTCGACCGCGTCGTACACGGGCTCCGAGATCGAATCGGCGCGGGCGCGTCTGAAGCGCCAGCTCGCCGACGCGCGTGAATCCGCAGGCGGATGGGAAGGCGTTGCGCGCGAACGGGCGCGCCGGGCCACGGCTTACGCGGACGAATACGTGCATGAGAATGCGTGGAAGTCCGTCGGCGTGGCGGCGATTGTGGGCGCCGTGCTCGGCTGCATCTTTGTGGCGGGCAATCGACGCTAAGGGCGCATCATGAGCCCATTACCGGCGTTGAGCCGGGGTGGGCCGCGCAATGCCTTGCCGCAATTGACGGCTGACGCGCGCCGGTGGGCGCGTGCCGTGCTGTTTGCGTGTGTCGCGTCCGTGCTTGCAGCCTGCGCCAGCGTTCCCGACGCGCAGGAACGGCACGCACGCGCCGCGCAGGCGGGCCTGTCCGCGGATGCGGCGCAGGACAGCTATCGTCGCGGGCAAGGCATTGCAGCGGACCCTCAAACCCCCAAGGACGATTTTCTCGCACGGCACCTGGCGGTGGAGCAGGCGGTCAGCGGCGCGCCGCTGGTCAAAGGCAACCGCGTGCGCCTGCTTGCCGATGGACCCAGCACGTACAAGGCGATGCTCCAATCCATCGCCCAGGCGCGCCGCTACGTGCATATGGAAACCTATATCTTCGAGGATGATGCCGAAGGCAATCGCTTTGCAGATGCGCTGATCGCGGCGCGCAACCGTGGCGCCGAGGTGTCGCTGATGGTGGACGCGGTCGGCACGATCAAGACGCCCGATGAACTCTTCCAGCGCATGCGCGACGCCGGCGTGCAGGTAGCGGTCTTCAATCCCGTCAATCCGGTCAACGCCCGCGCCGGCTGGTCCCCGAACCAGCGCAACCACCGCAAGGTGCTGGTCGTTGATGGCAAGGTGGGCTACCTGGGCGGTATCAACGTCAGCAGCGTGTACGAGTCGTCTTCGTTTTCGGGCGGCGGCGGCTCCGGGTCGGGATCCGGCGGCGGTTCGCGGGGCGGCTCGGGCGGCAAGGCGGGAGAGCCCGCCAAGGATGCCGATTCAGCGCCCTGGCGCGACACGCATCTGCGCATCGAAGGGCCAGCGGTGGCAGAGCTGGAGCAGGTGCTACAGGCTGGCTGGGCATCGCAGGCCAAGGAGCCCATCAAGGGCGGCGATTCGAAGGTCGCGCCGCCCGTGGGCGACACGATGGTCCGCATCCTGGCGAACCAACCCGACCGCAGCGACGGCTACACGGTCTATCTGACGTTGATGTCGGCGTTCGAAAGCGCGCAGAAGTCCATCCACATCACGATGGCCTACTTCGTGCCGGATCCGGCCTTTATCGAGGTGCTGCAATCCGCGGCGCGGCGTGGGGTGGACGTGGTGCTGGTGCTGCCGGGCTTCAGCGACTCGTCGCTGGTGTTCCATGCAGGGCGTTCGCACTACACGGATCTGCTGCGCGCGGGCGTGAAGATCTACGAACGGCGTGACGCCTTGCTGCATGCGAAGACGGCGGTGGTCGATGGCGTCTGGTCGACCGTGGGCTCCAGCAACATGGATTGGCGCAGTTTTGCGCTGAACTACGAGATCAACGCCGTGGTGCTGGGCCCCGAGTTCGCGGGCGACATGGAGGCGCTGTTTCAGCGCGACGTGGCCGATGCCGTGCAGGTGACGCCCGAGGCCTGGAAGGAACGCGGCCTGGACGACCGCTTCATGGAGTCGTTCTCGCGCATGTTCGAGCGCTGGTTGTAGCGGGTGCGCGGGCGGCTCGGATCCCGTCCGCGCCGCCCGTCAGCGCCGTCAGGAGTTGCCCGCGGCGGCGGCCTGTGCGGCGTGCTCGCGCGCCAAGGCAGTGGTGATGTCGTGGGTGGGCTGGAACGACTGCGCCTGCGCCATCGTCCAGCCTGCGCGAAAGACCTGGTGCCGGAATTCGCCGCGCAGCAGTTCGCCGGGCGCCAGTTCCGGAAACAGCGCGGACAGGAGGCGGATTTCGCTGGGCGAGATGCGGCGCGCGATATGGTGCGGGCGCAACTGGCCCGGGTGGGTCAGGCCTGCCGCGGCCAGCAATTCGGCAAGTGCATGCAGCGTGTTCTTGTGAAAGTTGGCCACGCGCTGCGCCTTGTCCGGCACCACCAGCGCGCGTTGCCGTAGCGGATCCTGCGTGGTGACGCCGGTGGGGCATTTGCCGGTGTGGCAGGCCTGGGCCTGGATGCAGCCTATGGCAAACATGAAACCCCGCGCGGCGTTGCACCAGTCGGCGCCCATCGCCATCACGCGGGCCATGTCGAACGCAGTGATGATCTTGCCGGACGCGCCCAGCTTGATGCGATCGCGCAGATTTACGCCGATGAGCGTGTTGTGCACGAGCCGCAGCGCCTCGCGCAGCGGCGTGCCGACGTGATCCACGAATTCCACGGGCGCCGCGCCCGTGCCGCCTTCCGCGCCGTCCACCACGATGAAGTCAGGGGTGATGCCGGTTTCAAGCATCGCCTTGACGATGGCGAACCACTCCCAGGGATGCC
>JAEYVD010000060.1 GCA_023432075.1 Pseudomonadota bacterium
GTGACCTTGAGGCAGCCGTGCAGCAACACGAAGAAATGGGCGCCTTCGGCGCCTTGCCGGTAGGCGGCTTCGCCGGCTTCAAGGCGGCAGGGAACGGCGTCCTTGAGCGCGACATCTAGCTGCGCATCGGACAGGGGCCTGAACAGATCCAGGTTGCGCAGCAGGGCATGGCATAAAGGCGATGGCATGGCGGTCCGCGTGTGGACGTGGAGGAATTTTCCACGGATCGATGGTGACACCTGAGGGGCACCATGACAACTTCCGGGCGGCCGCAGGGTTATCCCGAATTTGCGCTACAGCAAAGAACGCGATCGCTCGCGGTTCTTCAATGGAGGTGCCGACAGACTCGGCTTTGAAGAAACCGAAAGAGGAGTAGCACATGAACGCGTTGCGCCCCACCTTGCTTGCCGCCGCCCTGATGTTCACGATGGCGGGTGGTCTGGCTTCTGCCCAGAACGCAGATACGCTGCCGCGCGCCAAGGTCACGCTGGTCGCCCCGCCGTTGGTTCACCCGCATGAGCAGGTGGCCAAGTCGGGACCCAAGGTTGTCGAATTCACCATGACCATCGAAGAAAAGAAGATGGTCATCGACAGCAAGGGCACCACGCTGCAGGCCATGACATTCAACGGATCCATGCCCGGGCCCACGATGGTTGTGCACGAGGGCGATTACGTGGAATTGACCCTGGTCAATCCCAAGTCCAACGCGATGCCCCACAACGTCGACTTCCATGCCGCCACGGGCGCCTTGGGCGGCGCCAAGCTCACCAACGTGAACCCCGGCGAACAAGCCACGATGCGCTTCAAGGCCGACCGCGCCGGCACCTTCGTCTATCACTGTGCGCCGGAAGGCATGGTGCCGTGGCATGTGGTGTCCGGCATGAGCGGCACGATCATGGTGCTGCCGCGCGAAGGCCTGAAGGATCCGCAAGGCAAGCCGCTCAAGTACGACCGCGTCTACACCATCGGCGAGTTCGACCTGTACATCCCCAAAGACGCCAACGGCAAGTACAAGGACTACGCGACTCTCGCTGAAAGCTATGGCGACACCGTGGAAGTCATGCGCAAGCTGACCCCGTCGCACATCGTCTTCAACGGCAAGGTCGGCGCCCTGACTGGCGACAACGCGCTTACCGCCAAAGTCGGCGAAACCGTGCTGCTGATCCATTCGCAAGCCAATCGCGACACGCGTCCCCACCTGATCGGCGGCCACGGCGACTGGGTCTGGGAAACCGGCAAGTTCAACAATCCGCCCGAAAAGGACCTGGAAACCTGGTTCATCCGTGGCGGTTCGGCTGGCGCGGCGCTCTACACGTTCAAGCAGCCGGGCGTGTATGCCTACCTGAACCACAACCTGATCGAAGCCTTTGAACTGGGCGCAGCAGGGCACATCAAGGTCGAGGGCAAGTGGAACGACGACCTGATGAAGCAGATCAAGGCGCCCGGTCCCATCCCGCAGTAATGCCCAGACGGCAGGGCGCGCGCCGCGCGTCCTGCTGGTTTGTTTTCAACCCCACGCCTGGAATTGCTGCCATGCCTCTTATTGCTCGAATCGCCTTTGCCCTTGCTCTGATGGGACTGCCCGTCCAGCATGCCGCGGCCGACACGCTTGCCGCCGTCAATCCCGCCGGAGAAAAACTCTATAAATCCGCCTGTGTGGTGTGTCATGCCAGCGGCGTGGCCAACGCCCCCAAACTGGGCGACAAACAGGCCTGGACGCCTTTTCTGGCGCAAGGCGCGGATGCGCTGATGGTCACCGTGCTGAAAGGCAAGGGCGCCATGCCGCCGCGCGGCGGTTCGGCGGCAGACGACGCCACGCTGCGCGCCGCCGTGGAATACATGATGGCGGCGGCGAAGTAGCGCTCAACGGCAGGCGGCCCGCGCCGCTACACGCGGCGGGCCAGCATCGCCCACACGCCGGCGGCCGACAGCAAGGCGCCGCCGCCCAGGTTGAAGCCGCGCTGCGCGCGCGGCGACGCCAGCATGCGCCGGGCCGAGCCCGCAAAGATCGCGTAGGCCGCGGCATTGATCCCGGCGCAGGCCACAAAGGTGGCCGACAGCATCCACAACTGCCGCGTCACATCCCCGGCCGGGTCAATGAACTGCGGCAGAAAGGCCACGAAGAAGATCATGCCCTTGGGGTTCAGCGCGGTCACCAGATAGGTGTTGGCAAAGAGCTTCCAGCGCGAGCCCGCCGCCGTGGCAACGGGCAGGGTGGCCGGCGACACGCCGGCGCGCAGCAGCCGGTAACCCAGATACAGCAGGTACAGGCCCCCTACCGTCTTGACTACCGTGAACCAGAAAGCGGACGCGGCCAGCAGCGCGCCCAGGCCCAACAACGACAGCACCAGCGCGGTCGAATCGCCCAGCGCCACGGCCAGCACCAGCGGCAGGCGGGCGCGCTTGCCGTGGGTGAGCGAATAGCTGATCACGGTCAGGATGGTGGGGCCGGGCAGCATGACGAGCAGGGCCGACGCGCCCAGGAAGGCCAGCCAGGTTTCGAGAGACATGGAAGGAACTCCGCAAGAGGGACCGGCGCGTGGGGCCGGCTGCGGCCAATGTATCCCAACCGGGCGGCCTGAGAACCAGGGCGGCGGGCATCCAAGACCCGGCAGTCCGCGACGCGGTGGTGTTAAATACAGCTTTCCCGGACAGTGAACGCCGGCCGCCAGGCCGCGCGAAGGAAACTCCATGGCATTTGACTTTGACCTGTTTGTGATCGGCGCGGGCTCGGGCGGCGTGCGCGCGGCCCGTTTTTCGGCCAGCTTTGGTGCGCGCGTGGCCGTGGCCGAAAGCCGCTACCTGGGCGGCACGTGTGTCAACGTGGGCTGCGTGCCCAAGAAGCTGCTGGTCTACGGCGCGCACTACAGCGAAGACTTCGAACAGGCGCATGGCTTTGGCTGGACCGCGGACGCGCCGAAGTTCGACTGGCCCACGCTGATCGCCA
>JAEYVD010000080.1 GCA_023432075.1 Pseudomonadota bacterium
TGCGGCGCCGACGCCTCCACGGAATTCAGCCGCAAGGATTTCGGCATGAACTTCGGGCTGGACATGGGCTTCAAGCCGGAAGTGAAACTGAAGATCCAGGTCGAGGCGATCCGCCGGCAGTGACGCCTAGCCGTCCTACCCTTGCCCCGCCCGCGCCTGCGCCAGGAAGTCCAGCACCGCCCGGTATGACCCTTCGTTGCCCGCGGCATTGGCCGGCGGCGTGCCGCCCGCATCCAGCAGCAGCCCCGACATCGCGTGCGGCTTGTTGATCAGCGTGGCCGGCAGGCAGGGATAGTGGACGTGGTGCCCTGCCCCCGCGCAGACGTAATGGCGCGTCGGCAGGTCATGGGCCTGTCGCTGGCGGACCACCATTTCCGAGTACGCGGTGCTGGGCCAGAAGCCGTCGTCCGACGCGCTTACCAGCATGACCGGACCGGGATAGTTTTCGACCGGGATGCGCGCACACTCGACGGCCGCCGCATCGCGCGTGGCGCTCAGAAACGCCAGAGTCTGGCGGTACGGCGGATCCGAGGCGTAGGCGGCGTCCCAGTCGGCCGTGGCGTTGTCCTGCCACAAGTGCGGCAAGGGCTCGCCATGCCGGGTCCAGACCTGGGCGTTGCGTCCCGTGCCCGGCGCGCCCGCGCTGACCACCCCATGCGTCACGGGCGACGGCACATAAGCGACGACGGCGCTTACCAGGTCGGGGAAATGCGAGGCCACGAGCAATGATGTCTCGCCGCCACGGCTGATGCCGGACACCGCCACGAAGCCGTCGCGCGGCTGCAGCGATTTCCGGACCCACTTCAGCGCCGCCTCAAAGTACTCCAGCGGCATGTCGTTCAAGTACTTCGGCCGGCCGTCATAGTTGAAGATCGCCAGCGCCAGGCACTGGTAGCCGCGGGCCGCAAACAAAGCGGCACGCGGCGCGTTGACGCCGCCCGACGAGCCGTTCATGTACACCACGACGGGGTGCGGGCCGGGGCCGGCGGGCACGTAGAGTTCACCGGACACCGTCATGCCGTCGACCGCTTCGCGCACAGACCGGTGCGTGACGCCGTCGGCCAGGAAGTCCTGGACCAGCGTGGCGTCGGCCGTGAGCGAGCCGCTGGCGGCGTGGATATGCACGGTCAGCGCCTCGGTGCTGTCGGGCGGGAACACGACGCGGTCCATGTCCTGGCACACCATGGACCAGACAAGGCCCATGGCCGATGGCTCGGCATACGAGCCGGACACCGGGCAATCGCGCCGCAGGTCCAGGCGGCCGTCGTGGCCGGCCACGAATACGGCTTCCGAGCGCCACGTCGCGCCGCACATGCTCATGCTGGCGGTGACGGTGATGAAGGCATACGCCCGAAAGCCTTCGATGTGGATGTCGCGCTCGACGTCGATAAGCGCGCGTTCTGGCGTTACGGTGATACGGGGCTGCGTCACGGTCGTCTCCCTGGCAGTCGCGGCCTTATGCCTTCAGATCGGTCTTGGGCACGCCGTTGGCCTTGATGACCTGCGCCCACATGGCGGATTCGTCGGCAATGACCTTATCCAGGTCGGCGGACGACGTGAACTCCACGGCCACGCCCTGGTCGGCAAACTGCTGAATCAGGCTGGGATCGCGCGTGCCCTCGCGCACGGCGTGTTCCAGCGTCTTGACGACGTCGGCAGGCATCGCGGCCGGCCCCGAGATCATCATGCGGGTGTAGAGCTCGAAGTCGTCGACGCCCGCTTCCTTCATGGTGGGCACATCGGGCAGACTGGACAGCCGCTTGTCGGCGGTCACGGCCAGCACCTTCAGCTTGCCGGATTTGATATTGGGCAGCGCCGAGGTCGGGAAGTCGAACGTGCTTTGCACGGTGCCGGCCATCAGGTCGAGCAGCGCCGGGCCGCTGCCCTTGTACGGCACGTCCTGGAATTGCGTGCCGGTCTTGGACTGGAAGTGCAGCAGCGCCAGATGGTTGATGACGCCGCGGCCCGCGTGCGCGCACGTGATGTCGTTGGGCTTTTTCTTGGCCAGGGCAATGAATTCCTGCACGGTGTTCACGCCAAGGTCGGGATGCACGATCAGCAGCATGGGCGACTTGCCCATGGATCCAAGCTGCTTGAAGTCCGACGGCTGGTACGGCAGGTTGTTGTACAGCAAGGGGTTCAGGATCATGCCGTTGGTGCCGGCAAAGCCCAGCGTGTAGCCGTCCGGCTCGGCCCGCGCCACCGCGACGGTGGCAATGATGGCCTGCCCGCCCGGGCGGTTTTCGACCACAACGTTCTGCTTGAGCGTCTTGCCCATGCGATCGGCCAGCGCCCGCGCGGCAATATCGGTCAACCCGCCGGGCGCAAAGCCCACCAACAGCCGCACGGGCCGCGTGGGAAAGGCATTCTGCTGGGCCCAGGCCGGGCGCGAGATCAACGGCAAGGCGGCAAGCGCGCCCAGGGCATGACGGCGGGTGAATCGCATACGGCTCTCCAGACAAAGGCAAAGGCCAACGCGCGGCCGACAAGGGCCGCGAGGCAAGACAATGAAAAGGGGATGGACGTACAGGCCGCCGCCGAACGGCGACGGTCACAATGATCGTATGTTGTATGCAATACACCCGACGGGCTATCTAGGGATATCCCGCAAGGTTGGCTTTCAAGGCCTGCCGGTCAGGGCTTGGTCATCAGCTTCTTCCAGCCTTCCAGACCCAGCTTGTTCATCGTGTCGATGTTCTTTTCGTAGATCTCGGCGGCGTCCGGAAACGACTCCACGGCGCGGTCGATGCTGTCTTCACGCAGCAGGTGCAGGATGGGATACGGCGAACGGTTGGTGAAGTTCTCGATATCGTCCGGCTGGGTGTCGGCGAACTGGAACTGCGGGTGGAAGGTGGCGACCTGCAGTTCGCCCACCAGCCGCATGCGCTTGAGCAGGCGGTCCGACAGGTCTTCGAAGTCGTTGAACTCCAGGAAGTCATCCAGCGCATCGGGGATGATCAGCAGCGTCGTGTCGATCTTTTCGGGATCGGTTTCGGCCAGCAGCGCCAGTTCGTCCTGCAGATCGGTCAACACGCCCTCGGCGTCGGTGGCGTCGCTGACGGCAAAGCGGATCTGGTCCTTGACCTGCACCGCCTTGGCGAAGGGACAGAGGTTCAGGCCGATCACGGCCTGGTTCAGCCAATGGCGGGTTTCTGCGACCACATTGGCGTAGGCGTCGGAAGTGGAAATCATGGAATCAGTCCTGGAAAAAGAAAGAGCGCAAGGCCCGGGGCCCCGCGCTCTGCATGGCACGCGTGCGTATCAGGCGGCCGGCATGGCGGCCATGGTCTGGGCCACGGCGGCGGTCAGCTTCTTGCCGTACGGCACGTGCAGGAATTCGTTGGGACCGTGCGCGTTGGACTTGGGGCCCAGCACGCCGCAGACCATGAATTGCGCCTGCGGGAAACCCTTTTGCAGGATGCTCATCAGCGGAATGGTGCCGCCCTGGCCGATGTAGCCGCACGGCGAACCGTAGTACTGCTGCGAAGCGGCGTCCAGCGCCTTGGTCAGCCAGGGCACGGTGGCGGGTGCGTTCCAGCCGGTGGCGGCGCCTTCGTTGGCCTTGAAGATCACCTTGGCGTTGTAGGGCGCGTCGGCTTCCAGCAGCTCCTTGATTTCCTGCGAGGCGGCCACGGCGTCCACCAGCGGCGGCAGGCGCAGCGACAGCTTGAACGCGGTGCGCGGACGCAGCACGTTGCCGGCGCTGGACAGCGGCGGCAAACCTTCGGCGCCCGTCACCGACAGCGTCGGTCGCCAGGTGCGGTTCAGCAACGCCTGCTCGGGTTCGGTGGTCATGGGCAGCACGAAGCCGCCGTCAGCGCCGCAGCTCCAGGGGAAACGGCGCCACACTTCGTCGCCCAGGATGCGGGCGGTGGCGGCGACCTGTTCGATGCGTTCGGCGGGGATTTCGCAGTGCAGGCTTTGCGGCAGGAGGCGCCCGGTGCCGCTGTCTTCCAGGCGGTCCAGCAGATGGCGCAGGATGCGGAACGAAGACGGCACGACGCCGCTGGAATCGCCCGAATGGACGCCTTCGTCCAGGACCTGGACTTCCAGCGTGCCGGACACCATGCCGCGCAGGGACGTGGTCATCCAGAGCTGATCGTAGTTGCCGGCGCCCGAGTCCAGGCACACCACCAGCGCCACGTTGCCCAGGCGGTCGCGCAGCGCATCCACGTACGGCAAGAGGTCATAGCTGCCCGATTCTTCACAGGTCTCGACGATGCCCACGCAGCGCGGACGCGGAATGCCTTGCTTGTCCAGCGCCATGATGGCGGTCAGCGACGCGTACACCGCGTAGCCGTCGTCGGCGCCGCCGCGGCCGTAGAGCTTGCCGTCTTCGTATTTGGGCGTCCACGGGCCGAGGCCGGCGCGCCAGCCCGAGAATTCGGGTTGCTTGTCCAGATGGCCGTACAGCAGCACGGTGTCGCCGTTGTCGCTGCGGGTGGCGGGCGCGTCAAAGAAGATGACGGGCGTGCGGCCCGGCAGGCGCACCACTTCCAGTTTCAGGCC
>JAEYVD010000102.1 GCA_023432075.1 Pseudomonadota bacterium
CTTGGGCAAGAATCTCTACCCCACCTTGTCCGTGGAAGAAAACCTGCAGTTCTTTGGCCGCCTGTTCGGCCATGACGCGGCCGAGCGCCGCCGCCGCATCGACAGCCTGACCCGCAGCACCGGCCTGGCGGCCTTCCTGTCCCGGCCCGCGGGCAAGCTGTCCGGGGGCATGAAGCAGAAACTGGGCCTGTGCTGCGCGCTGATCCATGATCCCGACCTGCTCATCCTGGACGAGCCCACCACCGGCGTCGACCCGCTGGCGCGCGCGCAGTTCTGGGATCTGATCAACGAGATTCGCGCGGAGCGCCGCGGCATGAGCGTGATCGTGGCGACCGCCTACATGGATGAAGCGCAGCGTTTCGATTGGCTGATCGCCATGGACGATGGCCGCGTGCTGGCCACCGGCACGCCCGCCGAACTGCAGGACCGCACCGGCGCGCAGACGCTGGAGGCGGCCTTCATCGCGCTGCTGCCCGAGGAAAAGCGCCGCGGCCACAAACCCGTCGAGATCGTGCCGCTGGCTGTGGACGAGCACGCCGGCATCGCGATCGAGGCGCGCGACCTGACCATGCGCTTTGGCGACTTCGTCGCCGTGGACCACGTCAACTTCCGCATCCGGCGCGGCGAGATCTTCGGGTTCCTGGGCTCGAACGGCTGCGGCAAGTCGACCACCATGAAGATGCTGACGGGCCTCTTGCCCGCGAGCGAAGGCCAGGCCTTTTTATTCGGGCAGGCGGTCGATCCGCGCAACATCGACACGCGCCGCCGCGTGGGCTACATGTCGCAGGCCTTTTCGCTATACGGCGAACTGACCGTGCGGCAGAACCTGGTGCTGCACGCGCGGTTGTTCCACGTGCCCGAGGCTGACATCCCCGCGCGCGTGCAGGAGATGGTCGCGCGCTTCGGGCTGGACGGCGTGCTGGACGCGCTGCCGCAGAACCTGCCCATGGGCGTGCGCCAGCGGCTTTCGCTTGCCGTGGCCATGGTGCACAAACCCGAACTGCTCATCCTGGACGAGCCGACCTCGGGCGTGGATCCCGTCGCGCGCGACGGATTCTGGAACTTGCTGATCGAACTGGCCCGCAAGGACCACGTCACGATCTTCATCTCCACGCACTTCATGAACGAGGCCCAGCGCTGTGACCGCATTTCGCTGATGCACGCGGGCAAGGTGCTGGTCAGCGCCGCGCCCGACGAAATCATTCGCCTGCGCGGCGCAAGCTCGCTGGAAGCGGCCTTCATCGCGTACCTGATCGACGCGGGCGCGGGCACCGCCGCCGACACGGCCGCGGCGCCGCCCATCGAGGACGCCGCCCCTCCCGCCGCCCCGCCGGCCCGGCGCGAGTTCAGCCTGCATCGTGCGATCAGCTACATGTGGCGCGAATCGCTGTAGCTGCGGCGCGACCCCGGGCGCGCCACGCTGGCGCTGCTGGGTTCGCTGTTGCTGATGTTCGTGATGGGCTACGGGATCAGCCTGGACGTCGAGGACCTGCGCTATGCGGTCATGGACCGCGACCAGACCGGCCTGAGCCAGAACTACAGCCTGAATCTATCGGGGTCCCGCTACTTCATCGAACATCCGCCCATCACCGATTACGCGGACCTGGACGCGCGCATGCGCAGCGGCGAGCTGTCGCTGGCCATCGAGATTCCGCAGGGCTTCGCGCGCGACGTGGAACGCGGCAAGCCCGTACAGATCGGCGTCTGGATCGACGGGGCCATGCCGCAACGGGCCGAGACCATCCGAGGCTATGTGCTGGGCATGCACCAGGGGTGGCTGGCGCAGCAGGCACGCGAACGGCTGGGCGCCAGCGCGCAGCTTCCCGTCAGCGTGGAAACACGGTTTCGCTACAACCCCGACGTGCGCAGCCTGCCCGCCATGGTCCCCGCCGTCATCCCGTTGCTGCTGCTGATGATGCCGGCGATGCTGACGGCGCTGGCCGTGGTGCGCGAAAAGGAACTGGGCTCGATCATCAATCTTTACGTCACGCCGGTGACGCGGCTGGAATTCCTGCTGGGCAAGCAGGCGCCGTATGTCGCGCTGGCGATGCTGAACTTCCTGCTGATGGCGCTGCTTGCCGTGACGCTTTTCGGCGTGCCGATCAAAGGCAGCTTCGGCACGCTATTGCTCGCCGCGCTGATCTACAACGTGGTGGCCACCGCCATTGGCCTGTTGGCCTCCACGTTCACGCGCAGCCAGATCGCCGCGCTGTTCTTCACGATGATCGGAACCCTGGTTCCAGCCGTGCAGTTTGCCGGGCTGCTCAACCCGGTGTCGTCGCTGGAGGGCGCGGGCCGCCTGATCGGGCAGGTCTATCCCGCCACCCACATGCTCATCATCAGCCGCGGCGTGTTCAGCAAGGCGCTGGGCCTGCATGACCTCTACGCCTCGTTCTGGCCGCTGCTGATCTCCATCCCCATCATCCTGGGCGCGTCGGCGCTGCTGTTGAAAAAGCAGGAGACCTGACATGCGGCACCTGGCGAACATCTACCGCCTTGGCGTGAAAGAGCTCTGGAGCCTGGCGCGCGATCCGATGATGCTGGTGCTGATCGTCGTGTCCTTCACGTTGATGATCTACACCGCGGCCACCGCAATGCCAGAAACGCTGCACAACGCGCCCATCGCCGTCGTGGACGAAGACCAGTCACCGCTGTCCGCGCGCATCGTCTCGGCCTTCTATCCGCCACACTTCACGCCGCCGCAGCTCGTGACCCCGGCTCAGGCGGACGCCAACATGGACGCGGGCCGTCATACGTTCACCGTCAACATCCCGCCCAATTTCCAGCGCGACGTGCTGGCGGGCCGTCCGGCGCAGATCCAGCTGAATGTGGACGCCACCCGGATGAGCCAGGCGTTCACGGGCAGCAGCTACATCCAGCAGATCATCTCCGACGAAATCAACGAGTTCGTCAGGCGCTATCGCGCGCCCACCGAGCTGCCGGTCGAGCTTGCGGTACGCATGCGATTCAACCCGAACCTCACCCAGTCGTGGTTCGGTGCGCTGATGGAGATCATCAACAACGTCACGATGCTGTCCATCATCCTGACGGGCGCAGCGCTGATCCGCGAGCGCGAGCACGGGACCATCGAGCACTTGCTGGTCATGCCCGTGACGCCCACCGAAATCATGGTCGCAAAGGTCTGGTCGATGGGGCTGGTCGTACTGGCGTCCGCTGGGCTATCGTTGACGTTCGTGGTGCGGGGCCTGCTGCACGTGCCGATCGAAGGATCGGTCGCGCTGTTTCTGGCCGGCGTGGCGCTGC
>JAEYVD010000193.1 GCA_023432075.1 Pseudomonadota bacterium
CCGCGCGGGCATCGGGCGACAGGCGTTCCAGCATGAACAGAAACGCCACCGACACATCGTCCGCCTGCTCATGGATCTGCTCCGGCGTGGAGGGCGCCGCCATCAGCATGGGTTCCGGCAGCCAGACCCCAACGTAGTGTTCGCGTTCAGCCTTCACAGCGCGCAAGCGATCGATCGACAGGCGCGTGGTCACCGTGACAAGCCATGCTTCGGGATTCTGGATGACCGCGCGGTCAGCGTCGTGCCAGCGCAGCCACGCTTCCTGCACGACGTCTTCGGCCTCTGCCACGGCCCCCAGCATGCGATAGGCAATGCCATAAAGGCGGGAACGGTGCTGGTCGAAGAGGGCGGAGTCGGTCATGGAAAGGGCCAGCGCCGGGGCGAGGCGCAAGGAAGGCAAACATTTTGCCGTAGCGGCCAAGCTGCGACAAGCGCGCGCGACGTGCGCGCGGTTCTCATGTCCTGCCCGGTGCGCTGGCGCAAGCCTGATCGGCGGTTGCGTGTCCGTGGCCGCCGTGCCTTGCTGCGCGCCGCCTACGCGCTCTCGCGCGTCACGATGCGAAAACCGATTTCCACCACCGACTGCGCGGGACGCTGGCCGTTGGCGCGCAAGCCGATCATCTCGGCCGCCTGCGCGCCGATCGCCGCGCCGTCCACGTGCACGGACGTGATGGCCGGAGACATCGACGCGGCGATGTCCATGTCGCCAAAGCCCATCACCGCCAGTTGCCCAGGCACGTCCAGCCCTTGCGCCGCGGCCTCGGTCAGCACGCCGGCCGCCATCATGTCGGAACTGCAAAACACCGCGTCGATGCCTTGGCCCGAACGCTGCAGGGCGCGCAGGCCTTCGCGGCCTTGCGCGTGCGTTGTCGGCGCGGGCATGTAGTGCACCAATGGTTCGGGCAGGCCCGATTCCAGCGCCGCGCGAACCAGGCTTTCGGCACGCAGCCGGGCGCGGTGATCGTCGCCGCTCAGCACCGCCTGCCGCGTCTTGCCCGCATCGCGCAGGTAGTGGCTGACGGCCGTGCCGATGGCGTCGTGCGACAGGCTGAGCAGCATGTCGATGGGGGCGTCTGTGGCATCCCATGTTTCGACGATGGGGATACCCGATGCCTTGAGCAGCTGCCGCCCCTGCGGCGAGTGCATCACGCCCGTCAGCACGATGCCGTCCGGGCGCCGTCCGATGATGGCGCGCAGCAGCGCGTCCTCGCGGGGCGAGTCGTAGCCGCTCTGGCCCACCATGAGCTGAAAGCCCTTGGCTTCGAGCGACTGCGTCAGCGCGGTCAGCATCCCGCCAAAGAGCGAACCGGCGATCGAGGGCACCAGCACCATCACCAGGTTGCTGCGCGACAGGCGCAGGCTGCCGGCCATCAGGTTGGGCACATAGCCCAGCGCCTGGATTGCGGCGTTGACCTTGTCCAGCGTGGCGGGCGAGACCTGCTGCGGCGTGTTGATGGCGCGCGAAACGGTAATCATCGACACCCCGGCCGCTTGCGCCACCTCGCGCACGGTGACGTTGGCGCGCTCCGGGGAGCGGGAAGGGGAGTCGGCGGACGGCATGCGGGGCGGGTGCATCAAAGAGGGAGTCGAAAACGGCGGGTGCAATTGGCGTCAAGCCTAACCGCAGACGCGCGCCTTGCGGGCCGGATGGTGTCAGGGTTTGTCCGGATGGCGAACCGTCTGCGCGCCGAAATACTCTAAAAAAGCCGTCATGTTAACGTTAACAAAAGAAATGTTAACGTTAACGTAATTAAAAGAACCCAATCCGGAGACAGTAATGAAGACCAATGCGCGCAAGTGGATGCTTGGATTGACCCTGATGGCCGCCGCGGGCGCGGCGCAGGCCTGGCCTGACAAGGCCGTCACCGTCGTCGTCCCATTCCCGCCCGGCGGCGCAACCGACTCGGTGGCGCGCGCGCTGTCCAACAAGCTGGGCGAACAGCTCAAGCAATCCTTCGTCGTGGAAAACAAGGCGGGCGCCACCGTCACCATCGGCGCGTCGCAGGTGGCCCGCGCCGCGCCGGACGGCTACACCCTGATGGTCACCTCGCTGGCCCCGCTGGTCGTGGCCCCGCACCTGATGAAGGGCATCACCTACGATCCGGCCAAGGACTTCACGTACCTTACCGTGGCCGTGCAGACGCCGAATGTGCTGGTGGTCAGCCCCAAGCTCGCGCCGCAGATCAACAGCGTGCAGGACGTGCTGAAGCTGCTGAAGGAAAAGCCGGGCGCGATCAGTTTCGCGACCTCGGGCGCGGGCTCATCCGATCACCTGACCGCCGAACTCTTCTGGCAGAAGACCGGCACCAAGGGCCTGCATGTGCCTTACAAGGGCGGCGCGCCCGCCATTTCCGATCTGCTGGGCAACCAGGTGGACATGTCGTTCCAGAACGTGAACGCGGTGCTGCCGCATATCAAGTCCGGTAAGCTCAAGGCCATTGCCGTCACCGGTTCCAAGCGCTCGCCTGTGCTGCCGGACGTGCCCACGTTTGCCGAGGCGTCCGTGCCCGGCGTCGACGTCTACGCCTGGCAGGCCGTCGTGGCCCCGAAGAACCTGCCCGCCGACGTGCGCGACAAGCTGTCCGCCGCCCTGACCGCCGCGCTGAAGGATCCGGCGCTCAGCAAGCCCTTCACTGACATCGGCCTGGAGGTCGTCGCCAACTCGCCCGAAGCCTTCACCAAGTTCCAGCAGCAGGAAAGCGCCCGCTGGAAGCAGGTCATCGAGACCGGCGGCATCTCCGTGCAATGACGCAACGCGCCCGGCTAAGCCGGCCGGGCATTTTCAAGAAGCAATCATGACTCTTCACGCATCGCAAGCCTCCCAGACGCCCACGATCACCGGCATGCGCGTCGTGCCGGTCGCCGGCCAGGACTCCATGCTGCTCAACCTGAGCGGCGCTCATGCGCCTTACTTCACGCGCAACCTGGTCATCCTGACCGACAGCGCGGGCAACACCGGCGTGGGCGAAGTCCCCGGCGGCGAAAAGATCCGCGCCACGCTGGAGGACGCGCGCGCCCTCATCGCGGGCAGCTCCATCGGCAACTACCAGCACACGCTGAACCAGATGCGCCAGGCCTTCGCCGGCCTGGACAGCGCGGGCCGCGGCGCCCAGACCTTCGACCTGCGTGTGGCGATCCATGCCGTGACGGCGGTGGAGTCGGCGTTGCTGGACCTGCTGGGCCAGCACTTGGGCGTTCCCGTGGCCGCGCTGCTGGGCGAAGGCGTGCAGCGCACGTCGGTGCAGATGCTGGGTTACCTGTTCTACGTTGGCGACTCAACGCTCACGCCGCTGCCTTACCAGACGGCGCCCGACGCCGAGGGCTGGTTGCGCGTGCGGCACGAAAAGGCCATGACGCCCGAGGCCATCGTCCGCTTGGCCGAAGCCGCTCACGACCGCTACGGGTTCCAGGACTTCAAGCTGAAGGGCGGTGTGCTGCGCGGCGAGGAAGAGGTCGAAGCCATCCGCGCCCTGCACGAACGCTTTCCCGAAGCGCGCGTCACGCTCGACCCGAACGGCGGCTGGCTGCTCAAGGACGCCGTGCGCCTGTGCCGCGACCTGCACGGTGTGATGGCCTACGCCGAGGATCCGTGCGGTGCCGAAGGCGTGTTTTCCGGCCGCGAGGTCATGGCCGAATTCCGCCGCGCCACGGGCCTGCCGACCGCCACCAACATGGTCGCCACCGACTGGCGCGAAATGGCGCATGCGCTGTCGTTGCAGTCGGTCGACATTCCGCTGGCCGATCCGCACTTCTGGACGTTGCAAGGCTCGGTGCGCGTGGCCCAGACCTGCCAGGCGTTCGGCCTGACGTGGGGGTCGCACTCCAACAACCACTTTGACGTCTCGCTGGCGATGTTCACGCACGTGGGCGCCGCCGCGCCGGGCCGCGTCACGGCGATCGACACGCACTGGATCTGGCAGGACGGCCAGCACTTGACCCGCAATCCGCAGCAGATCCGCAACGGCTACGTCGAGCTGCCGCAGACCGGCGGCCTGGGCATCGAGCTGGACATGGACGCGATCGAACGCGCCCACCAGCTTTACCTGCAGCACGGCCTGGGCGCGCGCGACGACGCCACGGCGATGCAGTATCTGGTGCCGGGCTGGAAGTTCGACAACAAGCGGCCTTGCATGGTGCGCTGACCGACCCCGAGCCAGAGACGCGACAGGCGCGGAGCGAGGCGTCTACCTTGCTTCCGCAGCCTGCATCGTGTGGGACAGGCAATAGACTTCCGACCACGCCGGTGCATCGCCCGTCAACGCGTGCATCTGGCCGGAATTCAGAATGTCGCCATCGCAGGCCGCCACCGCGTTGATCGCATAACCATTGACGATGTAGATCCAGTCGGCCGCGCGGTCTTTCCCGCCGCGAATCTTTTGTTCTGTCGTGGCGTTCATCGCCGGGGTGTCCGTCACGATCAGATGTGCGCCGGTCAATCCGGGCTGCGCCGCCGCAGCCGCCGCATGCGTCTTCAGGTAAGTTCGCAACGCTTCCTCCGCGCCCGGCCGGGGGGACAGCCGGATGGTCAGCGCATATCTCGCCAGGCCGCCGCCGGCGCTCTCTATAACGCGGCATTGGCTGCGGATCATGTTGCGGTGCTGCGGCATGAGCTTCGTGGACCACGGCGTGGGCGCGTTGAGCCGCGCAAGGTAGCCGGGAGAAACCAGCGTCTCGTAGGCATCCAGTTCGTACATCACGAAGAAACCTTCGCCGCCACGGGCGCTTGTCCAGCGCGTGCCGCGCAGAAAACCGGGAACGCCCATTCGCTCCGGGAAGTGCTCATGGGTATGCCAGTCTTCGAACTCCGCGCGCCAGCCCGGCGCAATGTCCCACCACATTGCGATCGCGGCCTTTCCAAGCATGGCCATGGTCAGTTCCTGGCCCGCAGCGCGGTGATTTCCGCGGTGACCTGCTGCATGACGTCGGGCCCAATTTCAGCCGCGAACTTGTCCACCACCGGTTGGACAGCGCCGCGAAGGCGCTCGACTGCTTCGGGCGTCAAGGTGTTGACTTGCATGAGCTTGCGCAGATCGTCAATGGCCACCGCCTCCTTGGCCTGAGAGATCCGGCGTTCTTCCGCCTTGGCTTCGGCGGCTGCTTCCAGAATGATCTTGCGCTCGGCTTCCGACATGCTGTCCCACGTCTTGCGGCTCATCAGAAACGGCATTCCCGTGTAGATGTGGCGCGTCAGCGACAGATACTTCTGTACTTCCGCAAACTTGGCGGACAGGATCACGCCCACCGGGTTGTCCTGTCCGTCGATGGCCTTGGACTCCAGCGCGCCGTACACCTCGCCGAACGTCATCGGCACGGGGTTGGCGCCCAATGTCTTGAACATGTCGATGTAGACGGGGGCGGCGATGACGCGCATTTTCAGGCCCTGCAGATCCTGCGCCTGCGCGATCGGGCGTTTGCTGTTCGTCATGTTCCGAAAGCCCAGGTCCCAGATGCCCAGGCCAATCAGGCCGTGATCGGACAGGCCATTCAACAGGCGCTGGGCAACGGGCCCGTCCGAGACCGCGTAGGCTTCGCGTGCGTCGTTGAACAGGAACGGGAGGTCAAAGACCATGAACCGCTTGTCGATGCCGGCCAAGAGGCCCGTCGCCATCGAGGTGAAATCCAGCGTGCCACCGCGAACCGCCGACAGGTTTTGGGGATCGCCGCCCAGCACCGCATTGGCGTAGATCGACACCTTCATCTTGCCGCCGCTTTTCTCAGCCACCAGATCGGCAAATTTCTGCGCGCCCTGGCCCAGGGGATGGTCCGCGGCCAGGCTGAATGCGAACTTCATCGTGCGCGTCTTGATGTCTTGCGCGGCTGCGGTTCCCGCCACGGCAAGGCAGGCCAGGACGGTCGCAGCCGCATTCACGGCGATGCGCAAGCACGTTTTCTTTGAATTCATCACAAGCACCTTCTTCGGTTGTTGTTGGCAAAGGTCCGGTTGATGCGGCTACGGCAGCGGGCCATCGTGTGAATACCCGGCTGCGAGCATAGGGCATAATTTTGAATTCCGTTCAAAATTTGATTGAATTCAAAAATTGAACGATTCCATGGGCGGTCACCCGGAGAGCGCAATGAGCGGGGCAATCGAAAAGACACTGGCATTGCTTGAATACTTGGCTGCGCACCCGGACGGCGCCAACCTCGCCGACATTGCGGACGACCTGCACCAGCTACGCAGCGGATGTCACCGGACCCTGCACGAACTGATGAAATTCGGCTACGTCCGGCAGACATCGGTGCGGGGCGAATACGCGTTGACGACCAAGCTGGCGTCGATGGGTTTGAGCTTTCTGAGCCGGTCCGGCGTGATCGACATCGCCCAGCCGGTCATCGACCGTTTTGCATCGGCCACGGGTGAACTTGTGCGCCTGGCCATCGTGGACGGCAAGCGCCTGACACTGGTGGCAAAGGCGCAAGGCGCGAAATCAGGGCTGCTCTACGATCCGGACATGGGCATCGACCTGCGCCTGTCGTGCAGTGCGGCCGGCCACGCGTGGCTGATGACGCTGCCCGAAGACCAAGCCATCGCTTACGTCACCGAACAGGGGCTGGGAAAGCCGCGGGACTTCGGGCCGAATGCGCCGACGTCGATACGCGCGTTGCTCGTCAGCCTGGACGCGCATCGGCGGCGCGGCTACAGCATTTTGCAGGACGTCTACGCGGCCGGCATGAGCGCGATGGCGGCGCCCATCCGGCGTCCCGGACATCAAAGCACCGGCATCCTGGTGGTGGCAGGGCCGTCGCAACGCTTGACCGTTAAAGCCATGGAGAAATTCGGGCCGGCGCTGCTGCGCGCGGCAAGCGAGCTGGCGCAGGCCGGGGATGCCTCGCCGTTGCTGCGATCGGCTCGCGTTGGCACCTGGGGAAATGGCCCCGCGGGGGGTGAAGACCTGCCTGCGGATTAGCCCGCAGGCGCGTCTTCTCCCGAATTGCGGCCCTGCATCGGAAAGCGCGTCCTGAACATCGGCGACGCCAAGCTGGCCAGCGCCAGCTCCTGCGCGGCCGCCAGCAGGTCGGGACCCAGCGCTTCCATCCGCGCTTCGGTCAGGCGCATCGCCGGGCCGGCGATGCTTAAGACGCCGATGGCCGCTTCGCCCTTGCGCTGCACGGGCGCCGCCATGGCAGTCATGCCAGGCGCGAAGACTTCGTTGATCATCGCGTAGCCTCGCTTGCGCCCGGCCTGAAGCATCTTCGTCAGCGCGGCGATGGTGGTGGGGGCGTTGGGACCGTATTCCTCCGGCGAGCCGAAACCTTGCCGCGAGACCAGGTCCAGCGCGCGTTCGTCGGACATGGTCAACATCCAAGCGTGACCGGATGCGCTGCACGACAGCCTGGCCTCGGATCCCATCTCGGGGTCATAGCGCAGACCATGCCGGGCGCCCTGCGCCTTCGCGACCCAGGTCAGCCGTTCTTCGTTATCCACGATGGCCAGGCGCACCAGCTCCCCGGAGATGTCCGCCAAGCGGTCCACCAGCGGCTGGGCAATGTCGACGATGCCTGTCGCCGCAAGATAGCTCAACCCGATCGACGCGACCCGGGCCGTCAGCGCGTAGTCGCCGTGATCCCGGATCTGGCGCACATAGCCGCAGCGGCAAAGGTCTGTCAGCAGACGGTGCGCGGCGCTTTGAGGAATTTCCAGTTGCTGCGCGAGGGAAGCGAGGGGCACGCCTTCGGGCCTGGAGGACAGGTACTCCATGACGGCGAGCGCGCGTTCGAGAACTCCGGCCATGTCATCTCAACAAGTAGTGGGGTGATGGATGATAACCCTAGGTGGAAAACTATTCCACTCGGAATTACATTCCACTACCGAGTCTTGCCAGACATCGAAAAAATTCCAAATAACACCGGAGACAACGATGAAGACCAGCCTTTTCCGCTTTGCATTGACGGCCGCACTGTGCGCAAGCGCCACGACGGTCGCCGCGCAAGACATCCAGGAGCGCACGATTCGCTTCGGCCATTTGAACAACACCGATCACCCCGTCAGCGCCGGGGTGCAGAAGTTCACGGAACTGGTGGCGGCCAAGAGTGGCGGCAAGCTGAAGGTGAAGGAGTTTCCGGCTTCTCAGCTTGGCAATGAAATGCAGCAGCAGTCCGGACTGCAGGGCGGCGTGCAGGAGATGTCCGCGCCGGCTTCCACGTCGCTGGCTGGCATCGTCAAGGAGTTCGGGCTGATCGATCTGCCGTTCTCGGTCACCGACTTCGGCCAGGCCGACGCGCTGCTGGACGGCCCGCTGGGCCAGGCCCTGATCGCCAAGCTGCCCGAAAAGGGACTGGTCGCGCTGGGTTTCTGGGACCTGGGCTTTCGCAACGTGACGAACTCCAAGCACGCCATCGGCAAGCCGGAGGACCTGGCGGGCCTGAAGATCCGCGTGATTCCCAACCCCGTTTTCCTGGATACGTTCAAGGCGTTCAAGGCCAATCCGGTGCCGATGCCCTTTGCGGAGCTGTACGGGGCGCTGGAATCGCGGGCGGTCGATGGCCAGGAAAATCCCTATTCGGTGATCCTGTCCAACAAGTTCTACGAAGTGCAGAAATACGTCAGCGCGACCAACCACGTGTATGCCGCGAACATCGTGCTGGTCAGCAAGAAGTTCTGGGACAAGCTGTCGCCCGCCGAGCAGAAGATCCTGCACGAGGCGGCCGATGAAGCGCGCGGCTACCAGCGCAAGGTGAGCCGGGCCGCCGCCCAGAAGGCCGTCACGGAACTGCAGGCCAAGGGCATCCAGTTCAACACGATCGAACCGGGCGAAAAGGCCCGCATGCAGCAGGTCGTCAAACCGGTGACCGAGCACTTCACCAGCAGCTACGACCCGGCGATCGTCAAGCTCTACAACGAAGAACTCGCCCGCATCCGCAAGTAAACCGCACCGGCTCCCCATCATGAAGATCCTTGTCCTGCACGGCCCCAACCTCAACCTGTTTGGCCGCCGCGAGCCGCACATCTATGGCACCACGACGCTTTCGGAGATCAACGATCGCCTGGCCGCGCTGGCCGCGGAACTGGGCGTCCAGTTGTCGACGCTGCAGTCGAACCATGAGGGCGCGTTGATCGACTTTTTGCACGAGAACATCGACTCCGCTCAGGGCGCCCTGGTGAATCCCGCCGGGCTGACCCAGCATGGCGTGCCGCTGCATGATGCCATCAAGGCCATGCCGTTTCCGACGTTGGAAGTGCACATGTCGAACATCGCCGCACGCGAGACCTGGCGCGCGCATTCGATCATTTCGCCGGCGGTGCGCGGCACGGTGCAAGGATTGGGGCCCCAGTCCTACCTGACGGCGTTGCGCGGTCTGGTCGGTCTTTTGCAGGACGCCAAGGCATGAGCCCGGCGCCTGTGCATTCGACGCCGCAAGGAGGCTGGCCATGGTCGTCATAGACAGATTCATCGGCGCGGTCTGCCGCGTGCTGGAGTTCGCCATCGCCTTGCTGCTGGCGGCGATGGTGGTGCTGGTCTTCGGCAATGTCGTCGCGCGCTACGGCTTTAACTCCGGCATCACGCTGTCGGAAGAGCTGTCGCGCTGGATGTTCATCTGGCTGACCTTTCTGGGGGCGGTCATTGCCCTGAAGGAGCGCGGCCACCTGGGCATGGACATGGTCGTGGCCAAGCTGCCCACGGCGGGCAAGAAGATCTGTCTCGTCGCGGGGCAGGTGCTGATGCTCTATATCGTGGGACTCATGTTCAAGGGAAGCTGGGATCAGGCAGTGATCAATGCGGACGTCAGCGCACCCGTGAGCGGCCTGCCGATGGCCATTGTCTATGTGGCCGGATTGGTGTTCTCGGTGATGGCGGGCCTGATCATCGCCATGGATCTGTACCGCGTGCTCGCCGGCAAGCTGCAGGACCAGGATCTGATCATGGTCCAGGAATCCGAGGAGGCGGTGCAGCTCAAGCAGATTCTCGAGGATGCCGGCAACGGCGCGCCAGGGAGAAGCGCATGACCATCGCCGTATTCATCGGATCGCTGCTGGGCGTCATGGCGCTGGGCGTGCCCATCGCATTCGCGCTGCTCGCCAGCGGCGTGGCGCTCATGTGGCATCTGGACATCTTTGACGCGCAGATCCTCGCGCAAAACGTGATTGGCGGGGCGGACAGCTTTCCGTTGCTGGCCGTGCCGTTCTTCATGCTGGCCGGCGAAATCATGAATGTGGGCGGGCTGTCGCGCCGTATCGTCGATCTTGCGCTTGCGCTGGTCGGACATGTGAAGGGCGGGCTTGGCTACGTCACGATCATGGCGGGCTGCCTGCTGTCGGCCTTGTCGGGTTCGGCCGTGGCTGACGCCGCCGCGCTCACCGCGCTGCTTCTGCCGATGATGGTCAGCGCCGGTCACAAGAAGCGGACCGCGGGCGGCCTGATTGCCGCGACTGGCGTGATCGGTCCGGTCATTCCACCGAGCATCGGCCTGGTCATCTTCGGCGTGGCGGCCAACGTGTCCATTTCCAAGCTGTTTATGGCCGCGATTGCGCCCGGCCTGATGATCGGCGGCGCGTTGTGGCTGACGTGGGCGTGGCTGGTCAGGCGCGAACAGATCGTGCCGCCGCCGCGCAAATCCGCGCAGGAGATCGCCACCGCATTCCGCAAGGCGATCTGGGCGCTCATGCTGCCGGTGATCATCCTGGTGGGGCTGCGGATGGGGGTATTCACGCCGACCGAAGCCGCGGTGGTCGCCGCGACCTACGCCTTGCTGGTGTCGACGCTCGTGTACCGAGAACTCAAGCTCAATCAGCTATACGCCGTGTTCGTGTCGGCGGCCAAGACCAGCGCCATCGTCATGTTCCTGATCGCCGCCGCCATGGTCAGCGCCTGGCTGATCACCGTGGCCGACCTGCCGTCCAAGGTGGTGGACATGCTGCAGCCGTTCATGGGCAACAAGATCCTGCTGATGGCCGCCATCATGGTGCTGGTGATGGTAGTGGGCACCGCCATGGACATGACACCGACCATCCTGATCCTCACGCCCGTGCTGATGCCGGTGGTGCGCGCGGCGGGCATCGACCCGGTCTATTTCGGCGTGCTGTTCATCATCAACAACTCGATCGGGTTGGTTACGCCGCCCGTGGGCACCGTGCTCAATGTGGTGGCCGGTGTCGGGAAGATGAAGATGGACGACGTGACGCGCGGTGTCCTGCCGTTCATGGCCGCCGAGTTTCTTGTCATGTTCCTGATGGTGGCCTTTCCGGCCCTGGTGATCATTCCCGCGCGCTGGTTTGGCGGGTAGGCGCCCACGCGCCTCCCGCCGGCGCACCGTGAAGCCTGATTAATGGGAGATTTCTGCAATGTCCGATCTTGCTCAATACCGGCGCCCCTTCTGGGACACCCAGCCGGGTTACCGTTTCGATCCGTATGGGTCCACCCGCTTGCGCTCGCCGAATGAACCGCTGATCGTCGTGCCGCAGACGCTGTCGGAGATCACGGGGCCGATGTTCGGCGGGGCATTCGTCAAGCAGGGCGATAACGACCTGACCCGCGTGTCCACCGCTGAAGCCATCGGCGAGCGCATCATCGTGTCCGGCCGGGTGCTGGACGAGAACGGCCGGCCGGTGCCGGACGCGTTGATCGAGATCTGGCAGGCCAATGCCGCGGGCCGCTATCTGCATAAGCGGGATCAGCACGATGCGCCGCTGGATCCGAACTTCAGTGGCGAAGGGCGAACCGTTACGGACGCCCAAGGCCGCTATCAATTCAAGACGATCAAGCCGGGCGCGTATCCGTGGGGCAACCATTACAACGGATGGCGTCCGCAGCACATTCACTTTTCGCTGTTTGGCCGCGCGTATGCCACGCGGCTGGTCACTCAGATGTACTTTCCCGGCGATCCGCTACTGGAGTTTGATCCCATTTTCCAGTGCGTGCCGGACGCCAAGGCGCGCAATCGGCTGATTGCCGCGCTGGATTGGGAGACTACTGCCCCCGAGTACGCGCTGGGCTATCGCTTCGACATCGTCTTGCGCGGCCGCAACGCCACGCCCATGGAGTAACGCATGCTCTATCCCACCAGCTCACAGACCGTCGGCCCTTATCTGCACATCGGGCTGTCCGGGTTGAACCGCGACGATCTGACGGAAGGACGCAGCGACCTGGGTGTGCCGCCCGTCGTCATCGAAGGGCGCGTGATCGATGGCGAAGGCAATCCCGTGCCGGACGGCATGGTCGAGATATGGCAGGCCGACGCGCGCGGCGTGTACGGGCATCCGGACGATCCCCGGCATGGCGAGGGCAGCGCGGGCTTCGGCGGCTTTGGCCGTGTGGCCACGCAGCCGGACGGCGGCTTTCGTTTCATCACGATCAAGCCGGGGCGTGTGCCCGGGCCGGACGGACAGCTGCAGGCGCCGCATCTGGTGGTATCGGTCTTCATGCGCGGCCTGCTCAAGCACCTGTCGACGCGGATGTATTTCCCGGATGAGGCCGGCGCCAACGAGGCGGACTGGATCCTGGGCAAGGTGCCTGCCAGCCGGCGCGGCACGCTGGTGGCGCAACCGGCGCAACCGGCGCAACCGGCGCAGGCCGGCGTTCTGCGCTGGAACATCATCCTGCAAGGATCGGACGAAACCGTGTTTTTCGACATTTGATCCCGCGCGGCTGAGGCCCACACCATGAGCACCCTTTCAGGGTTGACCGACTGCATCTATTCGGACGAGGCGATCCTGTCGCTGTTTTCCGGCGCGGCGACCGTCGGCCAGATGCTTGCCGTGGAGGCGGCTCTGGCGAAGGCGCAAGGGCAATGCGGCGTCATTCCCGCAAGCGCCGCGGCGGTCATCGATGCGGTCTGCCGGGGCGGCGAGATCAGCGACATGCTGGACATGGACGGCCTCGCCACGGCAGCGGTTGCGGCGGGAAACATCGCGATCCCGTTCGTCAAGCAATTGACCGCGGCCGTCGCGCACGTGGATGCCGAAGCCGCCCGCTATGTGCATTGGGGCGCGACCAGCCAGGACATTCTGGATACGGCGCTCGTTCTGCAGTTGCGGCAGTTGGCCGCGAGGCTCGATGCCGGGCTGTCGAGTGCCACGCTGGCTTGTGCGCGGCTGACCGGCGCGCATCGGGACACCATCATGGTGGGGCGCACGTGGCTGCAGCATGCGCTGCCCACCACCTTCGGGGCCAAGACCGCGGGTTGGCTGGAGGCGTTGGAGCGCAGCCGGCTCCGCTTGCGCGAGGACGCATCGCAGATCGCACTGCTGCAGTTCGGCGGGGCCGTGGGCACGCTGGCGAGCCTTGGCCCGGCGGGCGTTGACGTAAGGCGGGCGCTGGCCGCCGAGCTGGAACTGGGCGCGCCTGCGATGCCTTGGCACACGCATCGTGACCGTCTTGCCAGTCTGGCCGCGTCGTTGGGGGTGCTGGCCGGCACGATGGGCAAGATTGCCCGGGACGTGTCGCTGCTGGCACAGTCCGAGATCAGCGAGGTAAGCGAGCCGGCAGGCCCGGGACGCGGCGGATCGAGCACCATGCCGCACAAGCGCAATCCCGTGGCCTGCGCGGCCATCCTGGCGGCCGCGATCCGCGTGCCGCCGCTGGTGTCGACGATGCTGTCGGGGATGATCCAGGAACATGAGCGCGCGCTGGGCGGCTGGCAGGCAGAGTGGGATGTGCTGCCCCAGATTGCCGCGTTGACGGGGGGCGCGTTGCGCCATCTCGCCGGCGTGCTGGACGGGCTTGAGGTGTATCCGGATCGCATGTTGCAGAATTTGGCGCTGACCGACGGCCTCATCCTGGGCGAAGCCTACATGCTGGCGTTGGGAGCCCGGCTGGGCCGACTGCCTGCGCATGCGCTAGTGGAGCGCGCGTCGCGGGATGCGGTCGTGACGAAGCGTCCACTCAGGGACGCGCTGCGCGAAGCGTTGGAGAGCGATGCCGCGACGCGCGGACTGCTCAGCGACGATGATCTGGATCGTCTTGGCAATCCGGCGAATTATGTTGGCGAGGCGCCTGCGATTTGCGACCGGGTGCTGGCGGCGTGGCGCGCGGGCCGGGACGGTGTGCAGGCGGTGTAAGCGCCTTGCTGCACTCAAAACGCGGGAAACCGCCGCGACGAGGATTGCTTTGACTACCCGCCTGCAACACGGCTGGCGCGAAGCGCGCCGCGGTTCAGGACTGCCCGCGCAAACGTTCCAGTTCCGCCGACAGTTCCGCCACCAGCGCCTGGGCGCGCGCCAGCGGATCATGCCCGAGGACCGGCGCCTGCGGTTCCGGGGCGGGGTCATGCAGCCGGGGCTGCACGCTTTCATGTCCCATGCTGACGTCCACGTCGAACACCAGTTGTTCGGCGCGGTGCCAGGTGGTGAACCATTCCAGGGGCTTGCCGTGCTGGTCCATGCCCTGGCCTTGCAGCATCAGCAGCGGCGTACCGGTCTGCGTGTCGAGCAGGGCGGCGAGCTTGTCGTCGGCCGCGATGGCGCGGATCTGGTTGCGGCCGGCGCCGGGGCGCAGGCCGAACTGCCGCGTCAGGACGCCGTGCAGGGAGGCGTCGGCCAGGTGGTCGGCGACAAGGCCCGGCACCGCGTCGGCGGGCAGCCAGGTGCGCACGTAGGCCAGCGGCGCTTCGGCCACGTGGCGCAGGCGTTCCAGCAATAAGAGGCGGGTGGTGCCGAAGAACTCGGCTACGTCGGCGGGCGGCTCGGCGGGACCCAGCGCCAGCACGCGCGTGCGCAGCGCGACACCTGATTGAGCGAACTGTTCGTAAAGGCCGGTTGACCGCTGCACCAGGCGGCGGTGTTCCTGCGGCGCCGCCACGGTGGCGGGGCGCCCGGTCTCGCGTTGGATGAGACCCTCGGCGGCAAGCGCCGCCAGCGCCTGGCGCACCACGCTGCGCGCCACGCCGAAGCGGTCGCACAGCGCCGCCTCGCTGGGCAGCACGGCGCCTGCCGCGAGCTTGTTCGTGCGGATGTATCCGCGCAACCGCGACGCCACCTGGGCGTGCAGCGGGATGTCTCCCGCGCGGTCAAGATCGGGCAATGCGTCGTGCGTGGCGGGCGCCATGGGAATCAACCTCCGGTTTGTGCCCGCGCAGTTTCCCATACATGCGTCCAGCCCGGGGCCAGATGCGCGGCGCGCTCGGCGGCCAGGATCAGGCTGTCTTCGCGTGCGATGCCCTTGCCGGCGATGTCGAAGGCAGTGCCGTGGTCCACGGACACGCGCACGACCGGCAGGCCGACGGTGATGTTGACGCCGTCGTCGCCGTACACCGACTTGAAGGGCGCGTGGCCCTGGTCGTGGTAACAGGCGATCACGAACTTCCATTTGCCGCGCACGGCCTGCGGGAACAGCGCGTCGGCCGGGATGGGACCCGCGGCCAGGATGCCGGCAGCGTTGGCTTCGGCCACCGCGGGCGCCAGGATGTCGGCATCTTCGCTGCCGAAAATGCCGTTCTCGCCGGCATGCGGATTCAGGCCCGCGACGGCCACGGGTTCATCGGCACGGCCCAATGCGGTGGCGAACGAGCCGGCCAGCCGCAGCACGGCGCGCATGCGGGCAGGGTTCACGTCTTCGATGGCCTGGCGCAGCGACACGTGCGTCGTGGCGTGGAAGATGTAAAGGTCGCCGGCAGACAGCACCAGCGAGAACGTCTTGACGCCGAACTCATGCGCCAGCAGTTCGGTGTGGCCGGGCCACTTATGGCCGGCGGCGTGCATGGCGGCCTTGTTCAGCGGGGCGGTGACGATGCCGTCGATTTCGCCGGCGCGCGCCAGGGCGCAGGCCGTCGTGACGAAGCGCACCGAGCCGTCGCCGGCGTCCGCGCTGATCTCGCCCAGCTTCACGTGCGCGAGCGACGGGCCGGCCTGCAGCACTTCGATCAGGCCCGGCGTGTTGGTCGCATCGGCCGGGTGTTCGATCTTGCGCACGATGGCGGGGTCGGCGCCCAGATTGCGCACCGCGTTGGCCATGACGTCTGCATCGCCAACGACGAAAAGGCGCGCCTTCTGGCGCAGTTCGTCGTGGCCCATGAGCATCTTGGCCGTGATTTCCGGCCCGATGCCCGCTACGTCGCCCAAGGTCACAGCCAAGAGGGGCAGCTTCGCGGGAGGGGTTTGTGTCATCGCTTGAATCTCCTGTCGCGGATCGCGCGCACCGCGCGAACCAGTACGTCTTCGGTGCCAAAGCCGCCGGCCTTGGTCACCACGGGCAGGCCTGCGGCCGTGCCTCCGGTCAGCGTGCCCAGGGGCACGCCGCCCATCACTTCGTCCACCAGCGCGATGCCGTTGGCTTGCAGCGCCAACAGCACGCTGCGCGCGCCGTCGCCGCCGGTGGCGACCACGCCGGCCGCGCGCGAGGCGGCAATCAATTGCGCGGCCAGGCTGCCGAGCCGGTCGGCGACCTTGTCGGAATCCAGGCCGGCACGCTGGCCTTCGGGGGCCAGCAGCAGAATCGTGCCCGCTTCGAGCGGCGCCTGCGCGTGCGCCTGCAGCAGCGGCGGGCTCCAGGCCTGCCATTGCGCGTCGTCGGCCAGCTGCTCGAGCGACGGGCGCCAGGTGTCGGCGCCCGCGGCCTGCAGCGCGGCGGCCTGGCCGCGCGCTGCGCTGTGTTGCGAGGTCACCACGACCACGACAGGCGCAGTCTGGTCGGCGCCTGCCCACACGCGGGCAAGCGGCACGGCCAGGCCGCCCGCGCGCACGGGCAGGGCGCGCTCGCCCAGCAGCCCGACGGCGCGCGCCAGCCGTTCCAGGTCGTCATCGGTGGCGGCATCGACCACCACGGTGGCGCCGGCCTGCGCGATGCGCGCCGCCAGCGTTTCCGGCGTGTCGTCCGCCAGCGGCGCCACGTGGGCGCTGCCGAGCAAGGTGGGGATATGGCTTTCGGTTACCGGCGTCACGGGGTCGGTGGCCGCCGAGGTCTCGGTGACCGGCTTGCCGTTCACATACAGAATGCCTTGCTCGACCGTGCGGCCCGTGGCCGGAAAGGCGGGGCAGACCACCGCGATGGCGTCGTCGCGCCAGGCGTCGCGCGCCGCGTCGATCTCGGCCTTGAAGGCGCCGCGCAGGGTCGAATCGACCTTCTTGTACAGGCGCGACACGCCGGCTTCACGCAATTGCCGCACGTTGCGGCCGATGACGTCGGCGGCTTCGCCGGCGCTGAGCGCCCGGCTGTTGGTGGTGACGGCCAGCACCTCGACGCCGTCGTGCGCCGGCCCGGACAGGGCTTCGTCGGCGCCGCCGATGGACAGGTGCGTGCACCAGCCGGCGCGCACGAATTGCACGGCGGTATCGCCGGATCCGGTCAGGTCGTCGGCGACGATGGCGATGGCGGGTTTCACAAGGCCTCCCCGCGGGCTTCGGTCAGGGGCGGGGCGACGGTGGCGTCGGCGTCCTCGGACTTGAGCTCACCGGCGCGTTTGAGGAACCAGGATGCCAGCACGGGGGCCAGAATGGAACTGATCAGCACGCAGGCCGCAACCTGCGCGGTGGCAGCCGAGACGTATTGCTGGAAGTTGGGATCGGCGGCCGCGACCACGGCGGGCGTGGCGATGGCGTTGCCGGCGGTGGTGCCGGCCGCAAAGCCCAGGCCGCTCTTGCCGCCGCGGCGCAGGATCAGGCGATAGCCCAGGTAGACCAGACCGCCGGTGATGGGGCTGATGATCAGGCCCAGGATCAGACCGCTGATGCCGCCGCTGACGACCGCGCCCAGATTGATGCCGGTGCCCAGGGCAAAGGCGAAGAACGGGATGACGATATTCGGCACGGGCTTGAGCACGTCGCGCCACTTCGGGTCCAGGTTGCCCACGACCACGCCCAGCAGGAAGGGCACCAGCGCGGCCACCAGGGCGATCATCGGAATGTCGGCAAGGCCCGACGCGCCCAGGAACAGCAGGCTGAAGAAGGGGCCGTCGTTGACCGCGCTGGCCACATACGCGCCGCGATCGCGGGCATCGCCGTACTGGCCGGTGTAGGCCAGCCACAGGCCGCCGTTGCTGTTGTCGAACGCGGCGAGCATCGCCAGGATCGACACGCCCCACAGGCCGTCCAGGCCAACATAGCTGCCCAGGATGATGATGAGGGTGGCGGGCACCAGCGTCTTCATCAGCAGGATGGTGCCGGCGGTGGCCAGAATCGGGCCGCCGGTGCGGGCGTTGACGTGCGTGCCGGTCGCGAAGATCAGCAGGGCGATCAGCGGCAGCGCGCTGTTCTTGAACAGGGCGGTGGTGAAGCCGCCAATGGCCAGCGCATCGGGCGCGAAGGTGCCGATCAGGGAACCCAGGATCAGCGGCACCAGCATCAATCCACCGGGGATTTTCTGCATCGTGCCAAAAAAGGGCGAGCGGGTAGTTGCGGTCGACACTATCGGGGTCTCCAGGACGATTTTTCTGGGTTGCAGACGTTCATGCGCGCGTCTGTCGGACGGGTGAAAAAATCGTAGTGTACACCTGTACGTACAGCATGTACGTACAGGTTGACCCCAGGTGTTCGTCCCGGATATGGGGACGGTTTGACCGTCAGAAGCGGTAGGCGCCGCTCAACATGACCGTGCGGCGCGCGCCGTAGAAGCAGTCTCCGCGGTCCAGGCACACCACTTCATACGTGCGGTCCGCGATGTTGTTGACGTTCAGCGCATAGCGCCACGGTCCGTTCGTATAGCTGACCATGGCGTCGAACAGCGTCACCGACGGCGTTTCCGGCGCGCCGCCGTCGCGGAACTTGGACAGGAACCGGGTGCCGGCGCCGACCGCGAAGCCGGGCTGGCCCGCGAGCGTGAAGCGGTATTTGCCCCACAGCGACGCCATGTGCTTGGGGATGCCCTCAAGCTGCGGATCGATGTCGGTATAGATGTAGTTGGCGATCACGTCCACGTTCTGGGTGACGCGGCCGCGCATTTCAAGTTCCACGCCGCGCGTGCGCGTCTTGCCCGCCTGGATCTGGTTGTTGGGATTGTCCGGATCGTTGGTCTGGCGATTGCTTTCGCGCAGGTCGTACGCCGCCGCCGTGAATTCCAGGTCGGCGCCGGGCGGCATGTACTTCAGGCCCACTTCCCACTGCTTGCCGCGCATGGGCTTCCAGCGCTGATTGTAGAAATCCGCGCCCGCGATGGGGGTGAAGGACTCGCTGTAGCTCACGTAGGGCGACCAGCCGTTGTCGGCCGCGTACATCAGGCCGAAGCGTTTGGTGGTGGCCTGATCGGTTTCCTTGTCCTGGCCGTCGGTCGTGCTTTCGACGCGATCGCGGCGGATGCCCGCCAGCAGGATCCAGTTCTTGTCGAACGTGATCTGGTCCTGCGCGTAAAAGCCCATTTGTTGCTGGCGCTGCTTGGGCGTGTCGGTCAGCGTGTAGTCCGGCGCGTTGCCGTACACGGGGTGGTACAGGTTCAGCGGCGACCCCAGCCCGCTGTCCGACTGGCTGGTTTCGCGGTAACGCGTGTAGTCCATCCCCACGATCACGGTGTGCTGCGTGCGGCCCCAGTTCAGCTTGCCTTCCAGGTTCTGATCGGCCAGCAGGGTGCGCATGCGGGGCTTGTTGATGTAGTAGTAGCGGTCGACGGTGGTCTGGGCGGCGTCGATGTACGAATCGCCGCGGCGGTCGCCATAGACGTTCGGATAGAGCGACTTGTAGTCGACGCTGCTGACCGTGTTGCGAAAGCTCTGGCGAACCTTCCAGGTGTCGTTGAACTGGTGTTCGAACAGCCAGCCCACGTTGAATTGCTCGGTGTCGTAGGCGTCAAAGCCCGGCTCGCTGGCGAAGCGGCGCGTCGGAATGCGGCCATTCGGATTGTGTTCGACGGTGCCGCTCCAGGGCAGGAACGACTGCGTCGTGCCGGACCGGTCCTTCTGCCACGAGGCCAGCAGCGTGAGCGAGGTGGCCGCGCTGGGCTGCCACGTGAGCGACGGGGCAAGGAACATCCGGTCGTCCTGCGCGTACTGCACCTGCGTGTCGCTGTCGCGCCCCAGGGCCACAACGCGGTACAGCCACTGGCCGTCCTCGGTCAGCGGGCCGGTGATGTCCGCCTGGATTTCGCGGCGGTTGAAGTTGCCCAGCTGCACGCCGATCTCGCCCTGCTGTTCAGCCTGCGGGCGCTTGCTGACCAGGTTGACGATGCCGCCCGTGCTGCCCTGTCCGTACAGCATCGACGCCGGGCCGCGCAGCACCTCGACGCGCTCCAGGCCGTAGACCTCGGTGCGCGGGTTGTTGTAGTTGAAGAACTGGCGCAGGCCGTCCAGGTACTGCACGGGCTCCACGCCGCGCACGCGCACGTAGTCGCCACGGTTGTCCACGCCGTACGCATTGGGACGCACGCCGGCCGCGTAGTTCATCGTGTCCTGCACGTTCTGCGCGCCCTGGTCGATGATCTGTTCGCGCGGGATCACGGTGATCGCTTGCGGCGTCTCGGACAGCGGCGTGTCGGTCTTGGTGGCGGTGGCGCTGCGCCGGGCGACGTAGCCGTCGACGGGGCCGGTGGCGGTCTCGCCGGTGCCCAGCACCTGCACGGCCGGTAGGGTGGCGGGCTGTTCGGGCTGCGCGTGCGCGGCGCCCGCGCCCAGGCAGGCGGCCAGCGCGGCGGCGGCGGGAACACGGGGGCTCAGCCGCGCGCGCAGGGCGGCCGGAGTGTGATGGCGTTTCAAAAGGATCTCCCCACTGGCGCGGCTAAGGGCGCGTCCAGTTACTCATAGAAATAACAACGATAACCATTATTAATTGTGTTGATATGCGCAGCCAATAGCGGACGTCGGGGAAGATGTAAAAAAGCCCTGCGGCAGCGCGGGGCTTCGGGAATTGCCGAAGAAAAGCCTTGCGAATTCAGCGGGTTGACGCGCAGG